>NZ_BCVD01000001.1 GCF_001591565.1 Priestia flexa NBRC 15715
GGGGTCAGTCCCGAATGAGGAGGCTTTTTATTATAGCGTGTTAAGCATTTTTCGTAATGATTCACGCTCAGGTTCAGTTAAAGGAACAAGTGGTAAACGTACAGATCCTACGTCTAAGCCTTTAAACTGCAGAGCTGTTTTTACAGGTGTTGGGCTTGGAGCAGAGAAAAGAGCCTTCATAACAGGCAATAATTTACCATGTAGTTGAGCTGCTTCTTTTACTTTACCCGTCTCAAATGCTGATACCATCGCTTGCATCTCGTTACCTAATACGTGAGACGCCACAGAAATAATACCATTACCACCAATTGATAATACCGGCAACGTTAAACCGTCATCGCCACTATAAAGCGCAAAGTCATCAGCTGTATTGTTAATAATAGCTGTCATAGCGTCAAGATCTCCGCTTGCATCTTTAATTGCTACTACGTTTGAAAGCTCTGACAAGCGTACAATGGTAGTAAGCTCCATGTTAATAACAGAGCGACCTGGAATGTTATAAAGCATCACAGGAAGCTTTGTGCTCTCTGCAATTGCTTTAAAATGCTGATATAAACCTTCTTGATTTGGTTTATTGTAATACGGCGCAACGATCATTACAGCATCTACGCCAATTTCTTCAGCTTTTTTTGTTAGCTCAATCGATGCATACGTGTTGTTACTACCAGTTCCAGCTACTACTGGAACACGACCTGCCGCTACTTTAACTGAGTGTCTAAATAGAGCTAGCTTTTCTTCTGTGGATAACGTTGGTGATTCACCCGTTGTTCCAGCAATGATTAAAGAATCTGATCCATTCTCAATCAAATAGTTAATTAACTGTGTTGTTTTTTCAAAATCAATGTTTCCCTTATGATCAAAAGGGGTTACCATAGCCGTTGCTACTTTACCAAAATCAATCATGTCTTCACTCCTTGACGTTCAATTATCTCCATTGGTAAACAACTCCATCAACAATATTTAATTGATGGAGTCTGTTTACTTTATTGAGTTACTTTTGATAAATCAAAAGCACGGTGAAGTGCATTAACTGCTTTCTTCAAATCCTCTTCTTTTACAAGTACCCAAATTGTTGTGTGACTATCAGCTGATTGTAAAATTTGAATTCCTTCGCTTGCAAGCGCCGTTACAATTTTAGCCGTTACGCCAGGCACACCGGCAATCCCTGCACCTACGATAGATACCTTAGCACAATTGCGGATAACAGAAGGCTCGTAACCAAGCTCTTGTAAAACCGCAATCGCTTTATCTGTTGATTCTTCAGTAATAGTGTACACAACACCTTTTGGTGAAATATTAATAAAGTCCACGCTAATCTTTTCCTGAGCCATAGCTTTAAATACTTCAGCCTGCGTGTCGTAATAACCGTCCTTACTGAATACCTTAATTTGTGTCACATTGGATACGTGAGCAATGCCTGTTACAAGACGCTCTTGGACATCGCTTCCACGCTGTTGAGCCGCACTATGGGAAGTCACTAGTGTACCTTCAGAGTCAGCATAGGTTGAACGTACGCGCATTGGTACTTTGGCCTGCATAGCAATTTCAACAGCTCTTGGATGAATAACCTTCGCACCTTGATATGCCATGTTACAAATTTCATTATATGTCACAACCGATAGCGGTCTTGCATCTTCAACAATGCGTGGATCTGCTGTCATTACCCCTTCGACATCTGTAAAAATGTCAATGTATTCAGCTTGTAATGCAGCTCCTAAAGCAGAAGCAGACGTGTCGCTACCTCCTCGACCTAACGTTGTTGTATCACCGCTTTCGTTTGCTCCTTGAAAGCCTGTTACTACCACGACATCATACTCTTCTAATTCTTCTATTATACGGTCACATTTCATTTCAATAATCTTGGCATTAGTAAAATCACTATTCGTGATAAAACCAGCCTGAGCACCATTTAGAGCTGTAGCCTTTATGCCATTTTCGTTTAATAAGTTAGTGAATACAACGGAAGAAATTAATTCTCCACAAGCCATTAACATATCTAACTCTCGTTTATTCACAGAAGCCTTATTACCATTCACAAGTGATAACAGCGTATCCGTTGCATATGGTTCGCCTTTACGTCCCATTGCAGATACAACTACCACTACTTTGTAACCTTCTTTTTGTGCATTTTTCAGATGATGAATAGCACGTTCTCTTCCTTGTTCATTACGAACGGAAGTTCCTCCAAATTTTTGGATGATGATTTTCATACTTACACCTCATTAATACTCTGAAACACGCTAGTTGCGCTTATTTTACTAAGCCAAGCTTAATAAGTGACTCTGCAATTTGTACAGAATTCCAAGCTGCACCTTTTAATAAGTTATCAGATACAATCCACATATGGAAGCCATTTTCGTGATCTAAATCTTTACGGATACGACCAACGAATACTTCACGCTTGCCTACGCAGTCTGCAGGCATTGGATATACTTGATTCTCTGGGTCATCTTGTAAAACGATACCAGGTGCATCAGCTAGTAATTTTTTCACATCAGCTACCGTTGCATCATTGTTTTCAATTTCAATATAAACTGACTCTGAATGTCCTGTAACAACCGGTAAGCGAACACAAGTAGCAGCTACTGGTAGTTCAGGCATGCTCATAATTTTTTTCGTTTCGTTAATCATTTTCATTTCTTCGAATGTAAAGCCGTTATCTTGGAACTTATCAATCTGAGGAATAGCGTTAAAAGCAATTTGGTAATGCTTTTTATCCCCACCAACTGGTAAAATTTCTGGCGTGAATTCTTTTTCGTCCAGGATTGCTTGTGCTTGTTCCTTTAATTCATTAATTGCTGCGGCACCAGCACCTGAAACAGCTTGATACGTCGATACAATCACTTTAGATAAACCGTATTTTTCACGCAGTGGCTGCAGTGCTGCTACCATTTGAATCGTTGAACAGTTTGGATTTGCAATGATTCCATTATGTGCTTTTAGTGCTTCTTCGTTTACTTCTGGCACAACTAAAGGTACGTTTTCATCCATACGAAATGCGCTTGTATTATCAACTACAATCGCTCCACGTTTCACTGCTTCCGGTGCTAACGCCTTGGAAATGCTTCCTCCTGCGCTAAATAAAGCAATATCTACTCCTTCAAAGCTCTCTGGCTTTGCTTCTTGAATGATTATTTCTTCTCCATTATAAGTGACTTTCTTACCCGCTGAACGAGCTGAAGATAATAATGTTAATTTGCCAATTGGAAGATTACGCTCTTGTAGAGTTTTTATCATTTGTTGTCCTACTGCACCTGTTGCTCCTACTACTGCTACATGTAATTCTCTTGTCATTTTAATACCGCCTCCAACAATTTTCAACTACTCAACATTTTTCTGCATATACTGACTATTTTAACATAACACCTTATTTTATTGCGCTAAAGAAGAGAAGATTTTAAAATCTTCTCTTCTTTTTTCACCTTTGACAGAAATATATTCTTAAAATTACTTTATGATGCGGCGCGCTACTTTGTTTCTTAATCGCGAAAACGCTCCACGACAACAGGTTGAATTTGTTTCCCTTCCAATGCCGCATACACCGTATCAGAAAGCATAGGCATACGAGCTACCATTGAGTTTGGCTTTGAAATAGGATCATCTTGACCAAATGGAATAAAGTAAATGTTTTTAGTAGCCATTAGTCGCATTAAGTTTACACCATTTAGACCCAATGCGTCATTGGTTGAAATACCTAAGACAACAGGCTTATTATTACGTAGCGTTGCTTTTGCAGCCATTAGAACTGGGGATTCGGTCATAGCATTCGCAAATTTACTCATTGTATTTCCAGTAATTGGAGCAACCACCATGCAGTCAAGTGGAATTTTGGGTCCTAATGGCTCTGCTTTTACAATGGTATTGATAACAGAGTTCCCGGTAACTTCTTCAATTTTTCGAATCCAATCTTCGCCATCTCCAAAACGTGTATTTGTTGATTGAACAGTATAAGATACCACAGGCATTACTTCTGCTCCTAAATTGACAAGCTTTTCAATTTCTGGCATTACTGCATCGTACGTACAGTGAGAGCCCGTTAAACCAAAACCAATTCGTTTTCCTTTAAGTGACATTATTGTTTCTCCTCCCTTTGATCAGCAGCTTCTTTCAGTAACGTCACAATGACATTGGCAACGATTTGTCCTGCTGTTTTTGGTGCCACGATTCCAGGAAGTCCCGGTGCTAGAATCGCTTTAATTCCTCTTTTTTCAGCGTAGCGAAAATCAGTACCTCCAGGCTTTGATGCAAGGTCCACTACAAGAGCATGCGTTGGAATATTGGCTAAGACACTAGATGTCAAAACCGGATATGGAATCGTATTAATACAAATATCACTATCCGTTATTTCTTGAGCTAAATCGTTTAAATGAAACGGTGTTAACCCCATTTCGCTAATGCGTGCTAAATGCTCTGATTTACGCGCACCAACCTTTACATTTGCTCCTAATGCTGCAAACGAGCGCGCCACACTCATTCCTACTCTTCCTAATCCAAGAACGGATATATTCGCTCCATGTATTGTAAAATCTGTATGTTGAATGACCAGCATAATTGTCCCCTCAACTGTTGGAACTGAGTTGTAGATAGCAACATCGTCACGCTCAAACAGCTGAATGAGTGTTCGATTTGTCTTTTGAACAAGGCTATTTAAATAATCATTACTAATTCCTGAATAAATGGTACAATGCGCAGGAGTACTAGCTAAGATCTCTTCTGTTAAAATTACTTTTTCATTTGAAAAGATGGTATCGACTTGCCCTTCATGATTTGTACCTGGTACAGGCAAAATAATGGCATCGACATCGGAAAAATTTAGTTCATCAATTTGATATTTAGTCGCACCAGTAAAGCCGTGATCAAGCTGATCAAACCCTATAAGCGATGTTTTTGCATCTAATTGGATGAGCTTTCGTATGACCTCAAGCTGTCTTGCATCACCACCAATGACAGCTATGTGCAAATCCGTTAACATGTGTCTGTTCACCTTCTTTAATATTAAATAGAGACGTCTAGTTCTTTAAAATTATAGATATCATAGAATCATTCATTACCATTAGATACCTATTGCATTTTCTTCAACATAGTATGTAAACAACTGAGAATCGGTGAATCTTTCTCCGCATTGTATGACAAATATTCGAGTCCAAAAAAAGCATGGCTACTAACAGCCATGCTTTTCTACTATTCAATCGATGTATTTTCGTATTGTTCTAAATTAACTATAACCATATCGGTTCCTATCTTTTCAATATGAGACCATGGTACTCTTACATCACTACCCTGCTTTCGGAAACCAAACCATTTCATAGAAGGAATTAATAGCGCTTTTATTTGGCCCTGCTCATTAAATTCTAAGTCCGTTTGCCCCAGTACACCAAGGCGTTCAGCTCGCTTTAAATCCACAATTTCCTTACCGCTTAGTTCACTTAACCTCATAAACCTCTCCCCCTTATAACTAGTTTATCAATGAACATAGTAAAAACATGACAAGAAAATAAAAAAAGTGTGGGACAAAACGAAATGTTTCTTTCTCAAAGACGAGTTATGCCTTTTCTAAGGTAGTTAGGTTATAATAACAGGTTCGTTTCGTTCCATTGCGCTACGGACACTCGCTTTCCGCGGGGAGGAATCTGAGCCTCCTCGCTGCGGAGTCTCAGCTCTTCCTCTAGTCCCCCTAGGAGTCACATGCCTTACGCTCCATTCCACTAATTCTTTAAAATTAGTTTCCTAATCAACAAAAAATCCGAACTATAAAAGAGTCGTTAACTCTCAATAGTTCGGATAGATCATTGACTGAAATACTTATGTTCCAGCCGCTTTCGTACTCTTATTTTTTATTCAATCCTTTTGGCATTTCACCGCTAGGGCTAATTAAAGATAGTGCAAAATCATCTTTGAAAATAGAACGTGCCAATGAATTAACGCTGTCAATTGTCACATTGTTAACTAGATCTAAAATTTCATCTAATGAGCGATGATGACCCAACATTAGTTCATTTTTTCCGTTGCGACTCATACGACTATTTGTGCTTTCTAGACTCAGCATTAAGTTTCCTTTTAACTGCTCTTTACTGTTAGCAAGCTCTTTCGCCGTAATCCCTGTGTCTGTAAGCTCTGTAAGCGTATCTTGAATTGTATCATACAGCACATCAAGCTGATTGCTACCTGTTCCACCATAAATAGTCACAAGACCACTATCACGGTAGGAAGAATGATAAGAGAAGACCGAATAAGCTAATCCACGTTGCTCTCGTACCTCTTGGAACAAGCGACTGCTCATACTTCCTCCCAATACGTTATTTAAAACGATTAGGCTATACACATCTTTTCCACCAATTGGAAGCCCTTTGAAACCTAAGCATAAATGCGCTTGTTCTGTATCTTTTTTGCGAGCGATGTGATTTGTATGAAAAGCTGGCTGTACATACTGATGGGCACCATATGATGAAGTGTATGTACCAAAATACTTTTCAACTTCTTTAATAAAAGAATCATCTACGTTACCCGCTACTGAAATCACAACATTTTCAGGAATGTACATTTTTTCCATATAGCTACGAAGCGAATCACCGTTAAACGTTTTTAACGTCTCTTCCGTTCCCAAAATTGGATATCCTAACGGATGGTCACCATACACAGCTTTACCTAATAAGTCATGTACGATGTCGTCTGGCGTATCTTCATACATCTTAATCTCTTCGTATACTACATTTTTCTCTCTAGCTAACTCTTCTTCATCAAAAGCAGAGTTAAAGAACATATCTGCTAGCACATCAAGCGCTTGATTGGAATGTTCATCTAACACTTTTGCATAGTAACAAGTATATTCCTTTGATGTAAAGGCATTAACTTGTCCTCCAATTTGATCAAAGCTCTCTGCAATGTCACGAGCAGAGCGTGTCTTAGTACCTTTAAAAAACATGTGCTCTAAAAAATGTGAGACACCATTAATTTCTGGATGTTCACTTCGAGAACCAGTCCCAATCCAAACTCCAATCGCTACCGAACGAACCGTTGGGATATTTTCAAGCACAATTCGCACACCATTTTTGCATGTATGTCGAGTAATCAAGCTAACTCCTCCTTTGTCATTTGCTTCATTTTAATGAGATACGTTTATAAGAAAAATACGCTTGATATCCGTTAATCTTTACGATAACTGACCATTCTTTCTTCATCAAGCAGCATCGTTACCGTCGTAACATCTAACCCTTTTTTCTCAATATCCGTTAACAGCTGATCCAATGAATTCGCTGTAGCCTCAGTAGGATGCATCAGCACGATTGCACCTGGATGAATTTTTTTCATCACGCGATTAATCAGCACATCTTTTGTTGGCTTTTGCCAATCAATTGTATCTACTGTCCACATAATTGTACTCATTTTTTGCTCTGAAGCTAACGTTACTACTTCTTTTCGAAAGCTACCGCTTGGGGGCGCAAACCACTTTACTTTCTTACCAGTAGTAGCCGTAATTACTTCATTCGTTTTCTTTAATTGATCAACAATTTGTCCTGATGATAATGTAGCCATGTTAGGATGCGAGTAGGAATGATTTCCAACTTCATGTCCCTCATCTACAATCATCTTTGCCAACTCAGGGTTATTTTTAACCCATCTTCCTTCTAAAAAAAACGTTGCTTTTGCATCGTGCTTCTTTAAAGTTTGAAGCATATCTGGTAAATATTCATTTCCCCAGGCCACATTTATCGTAAACGATACCATAGGCTTTTCAGGGTGTCCACGATAGATAGCTTCAGATGGAAGATCATCTAAATGCACCTTTGGCTTTATTTGTTTATAAACCAGCTTGTCTTCATTAAACTTACCGCTTTTTTTCATGTTCTCATAGGAAGCCTTTACATCTACAGCGATTCCATTGTAACCCGGCGTTTTCTTCCAGACTGGGTCAATGGCTGCATTAGAAGGCTTAACGTTATATATCTTTGCTTTCTCGGCAATCTTCTGATATAGGTCGTTTCTTTCGACACCAGCTTGCTCAACCGTTGTCTGAAATGCTTCCACATAATCAGTAGCAAACGGATTATAAATTGATTTATATGTAATTGCAAGTAAAAATAAAAATGCAGTAAATTGAATGATTGAACGTTTCACTTATCCTTCCCCCTTTTCCATACAAAGTATGTAGAAAAAGGACAAGGTAGAACAGCGTCTTCAAGCCAATGTAATAAAACCCCCACATCAGTTAGACTGCGTGGGGGAATAACAAGGCAATTATTTTGTTTCTTTTGCCTGCTCTTCTTTTTCTTTTTGCTCTTTCAGAACTGCTTTCCTTGATAAGTTAACGCGACCTTGCTTGTCGATTTCCATTACTTTCACAAGAATTTCATCACCGATAGCAACAACGTCTTCCACTTTACCAATACGTTCTTCAGCAAGCTCAGAAATATGAACAAGGCCATCTTTACCGCTGAAAATTTCAACAAATGCACCAAACTTCTCGATGCGTTTAACTTTACCTAGATACATTTGTCCAGCTTCAACTTCACGAACAAGATCTTCAATGATTTTCTTCGCTTTTAGGTTCATCTCTTGGTCAATTGATGAGATAAAGATTGTACCATCTTGTTCAATATCAATCTTAACACCAGTTTCTTCAATGATCTTATTAATTTGTTTACCACTTGGTCCAATAACATCACGAATCTTGTCTGGATTGATTGCCATCGTCAAGATTTTCGGAGCGTACTGAGACAGCTCTTCACGAGGTGTATTAATTGTAGAAATCATGTGATCTAAGATCTGCATGCGTCCTTTTTGTGCTTGTTGAAGAGCCTCTTCTAAGATTTCACGAGATAGGCCATCAATTTTAATATCCATTTGTAACGCAGTAACACCTTTTGCTGTACCCGCTACTTTAAAGTCCATATCACCTAAGTGATCTTCCATTCCCTGGATATCAGTTAAAATTGAGTAATGCTCACCCGATTTAATAAGACCCATTGCAATACCCGCTACAGGAGCTTTAATTGGAACCCCAGCATCCATCATTGCAAGCGTACTTGCACAAATACTTGCTTGAGACGTTGAACCGTTTGATTCTAACACTTCAGATACAAGGCGGATTGTGTATGGGAAATCTTTTTCTGTTGGAATAACAGGCTCTAATGCACGTTCACCAAGTGCTCCATGACCGATTTCACGACGTCCAGGTCCACGCATTGGTCTTGTCTCACCTACGCTGAAAGAAGGGAAATTATAGTGATGCATAAAGCGTTTAGATTCTTCTACGCTTAAGCCATCTAGAATTTGCACATCTCCAAGCGCTCCTAGTGTACAAATGCTAAGTGCCTGCGTTTGTCCACGCGTGAATAACCCAGAGCCGTGTGTACGCGGCAATAAGCCAACTTCAGATGATAATGGTCGAATTTCGTCAATGCTTCGACCATCTGGACGCACTTTTTCTTCTGTAATTAGACGACGCACTTCGCTTTTAACAAGCTTAGATAAGATCTCACTGACTTGACCTAATACATCAGCTTCAACTTGTTGCTCTTCAAACTGCGCAATTACCGCTGCTTTTACTTCGCTAATTGCTTCTTCACGAGCATGCTTTTCTTGAACTTGAACAGCTCGGTTCATGTCTGCTTCTGCAATTTCACGCACTTGTCTTTCTAAGTCTGCATCTACTGTATAAAGTTGCACTTCCATTTTCTCTTTACCAACAGCTGCAACAATTTCTTCTTGGAATTCAATTAACTTCTTAATTTGGTCATGTCCAAACATAATTGCTTCTAACATCACTTCTTCTGGTACTTCATCTGCACCAGCTTCAACCATGTTAATAGCGTCTTTTGTTCCAGCAACCGTTAAATGAATATCGCTTTTTTCTTGGTCTTCTACACCTGGATTTACAACAAATTTACCGTCTACACGCCCTACGATAACCCCAGCAATTGGGCCTTCGAATGGAATATCAGAGATAGAAAGTGATAAAGAAGAACCAAACATAGCGGCAACTTCAGACGAGTAGTTTTGATCTACACTCATTACAACACTTACGACCTGTACTTCGTTACGGAATCCATCTGCGAATAGCGGACGAATTGGACGGTCAATTAAGCGGCTAGCTAAAATAGCTTTCTCACTTGGACGACCTTCACGCTTAATAAATCCACCTGGAATTTTACCAACTGCGTATAAACGCTCTTCATAGTTAACTGTTAAAGGAAAAAAATCTACGTCTTTCGCTTGTTTTGAAGCTGTTGACGTGCTTAATACTACTGTGTCTCCATAACGAATCAGTGCTGCTCCGTTAGCTTGCTTTGCTAATTGACCAACTTCAACCTCTAGCCTTCTACCGGCTAGGTCCATGGAGAACACTCGTTTTTCTTGTTCCATATCGACGAGTACCCCTCTCTACATATAAAATATATGTATGTAAATAAATGTGATAGTTTTATTATAAACGAAATACTAAAAAACAATAGCTTTTTTCACATTATGTAGCATCTTTTCAAAATATCTAAATGTACATACTAAAAAAGCGGGAATGCTCCCGCTTTCTTCTTATTATCGACGTAAACCAAGCTTGTTGATTAGATCACGATAACGAGTAACGTCTTTGTTACGAAGATAGTTAAGTAAGTTACGACGTCTACCTACCATTTTTAGAAGTCCACGACGAGAGTGGTGGTCCTTCTTGTGAGTACGTAAATGATCGTTTAGATTGTTAATTTGCTCTGTTAGGACAGCGATTTGAACCTCTGGAGATCCAGTATCGTTTGCATGAGTTTTGTACTCATTAATGATTTCATTTTTACGCTCTTGTGTGATAGCCATCCTATTCACCTCCTTGTTTATAAACCCCAGTTACCGAGCAAGACGTTGGTGAATCGTCATGCCAAGCAATGGTTGTTTTGCATACAAGTGTTATATTACTACTTTCTTTTCAAAAAAGCAAGAAGATCTCTGCTTTTTCTTTTAGTTTATTGTACGTTTTTTGAAACACCTACAAAGTACTGGTTTGCTTCTTCTTTATCTAATGAAATTTGTTCAATTAGCGCTTCAATTCCAGAAAATTTGCGCTCACTACGAATGAGCTTATGCCAACGAACTCTTACATGCTCACCGTAAATTTGCTTATTAAATGATAGAAGGTGCACTTCAATTGTGGGCTTTTTTAAGTCTTCATGAAATGTTGGTTTATATCCTATATTGCATACTCCTTGATACCATTGATTATTTAGCTCTAACTCCACTGCGTATACGCCTGTTCTTGGCAGGAGATAATCAGCGGCTAAGGAAACATTTGCCGTTGGAAACCCAATTTGCCTGCCTCTTTTTTCACCATGAACGACCGTTCCTTCTACTTCATAATTACGTCCAAGCAGCAATTTCACTTTCTCCATTTCACCATCAGCTAAGAATTGTCTAACTAACGTTGAGCTTACTTTCTCTTCATTTGTTGTTAGCTTATCTACGACCGTCTGCGTAAACTGTGAACGAGAGTGAAAAGGTAACGTTTCCATCGTCCCTTTTCCTAGCTTACCATATGAATAATCGAATCCTGCCACAACATGCTCTACGTTTAAGCCGATAATATACTGATCAACAAACTCTTGTGGTAATAAAGATGCAAACGCCCGATCGAAATGCACTATATATAAAAAGTCAATTCCCAGTTTTTTAATAAGTCGTTTTTTTTCTTCTAAAGGTGTAATCATATCAACGTGCTGAACGTTTTTCCCAAGAATGACGGATGGATGAGGTGTGAAAGTCATCACTGCGCTCGCTACATTTTTCTCATCAGCGATTTGCTTTGCTGTTTTAATCACTTGCTGGTGCCCCAAATGTACACCATCAAAAAATCCAAGAGCTAAAACAGAACGCTGTACAACCTCTCGTCCTAAATGATGTGGATGTCGAATCTCTATCGTTTCCAAAACGCACTTCACCTTTTCCTTAACCAATTCAGTCGATTGCTAAGACTTTTACCGGTTTAATTAAATGTTTTTTTGTGGGATGCTGCGCATAAATCGCCATGCATTTTCCAGCTGAATCCACCATTAGAAATTGCCCCTCGAGTAAAGATTCATCTTCTGGACATGGTAATACCGCACCGTTTCTCACTTTCTCTGCTAATGTATCATTTATTTTGAATTTCGGCAAATGAAAGAGCGCACGCTCAATAGGATGTAAAAGTGATTGAATTGTTCCTTCTTCTACTGCTAGTTCAATCTGTTCAAACGTTAAGCAATCCTCTAAAGAAAACTGACCCGATCCTGTTCTTTTTAAATAAGACATATGAGACGGGTAACCAAGTTTCTCACCGATCATAACAGCAAGTGTTCTAACATACGTTCCTTTACTACACGTCACACGGAAGCGAAATGAAATGTTTTCGCCCGTAAATACATCTCGGTCATCAAGAAGTTCAAACTGATAAATTTGAATAGTACGCGCAGGTCTTTCAATCTCAATCCCTTGCCTTGCGTATTCATATAACTTTTTACCATTAATTTTTACGGCTGAATACATGGGAGGAACTTGTTCAATCGTCCCCGTTAAGGATTTAAGAACCTCTTCAATTTGAGCACACGTAAACGTCTCATTTATCTCTTTTCTTTCCACCACATCACCAGATGAGTCTTCCGTCGTGGTAGAAAAACCAATAGTGACTTCCCCTTCATACGTTTTTGTTGCACCTGTTAAATACTCTACAATTTTGGTTGCGCGACCGATACAGATGGGGAGTACACCTGTTACATCTGGGTCAAGCGTGCCCGTATGACCTACTTTTTTTGTTTTTAGTAGCTTTCTAACTTTAAAGACACAGTCATGAGACGTCATCCCCGCTGGCTTATTTAAAACTAAAACACCATCCAACTTACTCAACTCCTTTTCCTCCATAAAAAAGGTGCCTCAAAAAGCACATGTACTTGTTGAGACACCCTTTATCATGCTCATTTGAGCACCCTAATCATCCATTAATTATGGTCTTGCTCATCGTTGCTTTCTTTTTTAATTTCATGAAGTAACGACTCAATCCGATTACCATAATCAATTGACTCATCAAATTCAAATGTAATTTCAGGTGTTTTACGTAAGCGAATGCGCTGACCAATCTCTGAGCGAATAAAGCCTTTTGCTTTTGCAAGACCTTTTAACGTATTCTCACGCTGCTCAGCATCTCCTAATACAGAGATATATACTTTTGCTTGCTGCAAATCGCCTGAAACCTGAACGTCCGTAACCGTTACAAAGCCGATGCGTGGATCTTTAATCTTTCGATTTAAAATCTCACCTAGCTCTTTTTTCATTTGTTCACCGACTCTAGTTGCTCTAATTTTCATACTGTGTCACCCCTTTTATACCACTTCAACAGGCTGACTGCTATTAAATCAGCTTGAAAAACCCAATTGGTTCCAACACTTCATCAACAGAAAAATTTTCTGCTTATAATCGGTATTATAACCAATCAAAGGTTGTAATAGTGCGTTCGATTTCTGGAAAAGAATCCATTAGAGCAATTGCTTTTTGTAATTCTTGTTCCGTTGCGATGCGACTAGATGAAACTGCAACTATGCTAATTTTTGTACGCTGCCACACATCTTGAAAATCTGTTTCGGATACCGATACATTATACTTTTGTTTTAGGCGCATTAAAATCCGCTGTAAAACCGCTCGCTTATCCTTTAGTGAGGCCGCGTTATAAATTAAACATTCACATTCCACTAATCCAATCACTTAGGATCGATTTGCTCCATTACATATGCTTCAATAACATCGCCTTCTTTAATGTCATTGAAGTTTTTAATTGTAATACCACACTCGTAGCCTTGAGCTACTTCTTTTGCATCATCTTTGTATCGTTTTAGGGCATCAACTTCACCTTCAAAGATAACGATACCATCACGAATTAAACGGATGCTGCTGTGGCGCGTAATTTTACCTTCTGTGACGTAACCGCCGGCAATTGTACCAATTTTAGATACTTTGAACGTTTGACGAACTTCAACTTGACCAATAACTTTTTCTTCAAACTCAGGATCAAGCATTCCTTTCATCGCTGATTCAATCTCTTCAATCACTTTGTAGATAATACGATGTAGACGAATATCTACTTTTTCAGCTTCTGCCGTGCGTTTTGCACCTGCATCTGGACGTACGTTAAATCCAATTACGATTGCATTAGAAGCTGTTGCTAAGATGATATCAGATTCTGTAATTGCACCTACACCAGTGTGAATGATGCGTACGTTTACGCCTTCAACATCAATCTTTTGTAAAGATGCTGCTAAAGCTTCAACAGAACCTTGTACGTCAGCTTTTACGATTAAGTTTAAGTCTTTCATTTCACCTTGCTTGATTTGCTCAAATAAATCATCCAAGCTTACGCGCGTTTTTTCACCACGCTGTTGTTCAAGCTGCTTTTGAGCACGTAGCTCACCGATTTGACGAGCTGTTTTCTCATCTTCAAACACCATGAAGCGGTCACCAGCTAACGGTACATCGTTTAGACCTGTGATCTCAACTGGAGTTGAAGGACCAACCTCTTTCACGCGACGACCGATGTCGTTTACCATTGCACGAACACGACCGAACGTGTTTCCGACAACGATTGGATCTCCAACTTTTAGTGTTCCATTTTGAACAAGTAAAGTAGCTACTGAACCGCGACCCTTATCAAGCTGTGCTTCGACAACCGTTCCAACAGCACGACGATTTGGGTTTGCTTTTAATTCTTCTACTTCACTTACCAATAGGATCATTTCAAGAAGCTGGTCAATACCTTCTCCTGATAGAGCAGATAGCTTACAGAAGATTGTATCGCCACCCCATTCTTCCGCTACCAATCCGTGTTCCATTAGTTCTTGCATAACGCGGTCTGGGTTTGCTGCTTCTTTATCCATTTTATTAACAGCTACGATAATTGGTACTTCAGCAGCTTTCGCGTGGTTAATTGCTTCAATTGTTTGTGGCATTACACCATCATCAGCTGCAACAACAAGAATTGTAATATCTGTTACTTTTGCTCCACGCGCACGCATTGTTGTAAACGCGGCATGTCCTGGTGTATCTAAGAACGTAATCTTCTTCTCTTCTACCACAACTTGGTAAGCACCGATATGCTGCGTGATTCCACCAGCTTCTCCAGCCGTTACCTTCGTGTTACGGATTGAATCTAATAGCGTTGTTTTACCATGGTCTACGTGACCCATAATTGTAACAACTGGTGGACGAATTTGAAGGTCTTTCTCATCGTCAATGATTTCCATTGCTTCAAAATCAGTTGCGTCTAACACAACTTCTTCTTCCACTTCTACGCCATACTCACCAGCAATTAATTCAATTGCTTCTTTTTCAAGCTCTTGGTTGATTGTTGCCATAACACCAACCATGAACAGCTTTTTAATAATCTCTGAAGGCTCTTTGCCTAACTCTTTTGCCAATTCAGAAACTGTTAAACTTTCAGAGTATGTGATTTTTTCAGGAAGTTCTTTTGGTTGTGCCGGAGCCGGTCTTCCTTTTCCTCCCTGAGGCTTTCTATTACCTTTTCCACCTTTGTTGGCAGCAGGTTTTGCTGGCTTTTTGTTGCCTTTTTTATCATTATTATTTGGTTTTGAATTATTATTTAGTGCTGCATCTAGTTTTTTCACATGCTCATCCTCTAACGTTGTCATGTGGTTAGACACTTCAACATTCATTTCTTTTAATTTTTCTATAACGTCTTTGCTTGAAATATTGTATTGTTTTGCATATTCATGTACGCGAACTTTACTCAATATTTTCACCCCCAAAAAGATTAATCGAGCATCGTGATTAGCTTTTTGGCAAAGCCACTATCCATCACTGCAACGACAACACGTGCATCTTTACCGATTGCTTCTCCTAAAACGTAGCGATCCACAACGGTTCGAACCGGAACTTGATAATACGTGCATTTGTCGATGACTTTTTTTGTTGTGTTATCTGATGCATCACCGGCTAAAAGAACAAGCTTTGCTTTTTTTTTGCGCACTTCTCCTATTACAAGCTCTTCACCAGAAATTAATTTACGTGCTCGATTTGCAAGTCCTAAAAAAGAGAGCCACTTTTCATTATTCAATGTCATTGCTTCTCCTTCTCTACAAGCGTCAACAATTCATCATAAACTGCATCTTCAATCGGTGCGCTCAAGTGAGTAGATAAGACATTTTTCTTTTTTGCTAATAAAATGGCTTCTTTATCTTTACTTAAATAGGCACCGCGCCCGGACTTTTTACCCGTTAAGTCAACCGAAACTTCACCTTCTTTAGAGCGTACAACGCGTACTAGCTCTTTTTTAGGCATCATTTCACCAGTGGCCACACATTTTCGCATCGGGACTTTTTTACGATTGTTCATTTGGCTCACCTCTTATTCCATGTCATCTTCGTCTGAATCAAATGCATGTTGACTCACTAACATGTCATCACTTTTTTGAATATAAATACCTTCTTGCTCGGCTTCGGATTGACTCTTAATGTCAATTTTCCATCCTGTTAACTTAGCTGCTAAACGTGCATTTTGTCCACGTTTACCGATTGCTAATGACAGCTGGTAATCTGGCACGATAACCGTTGTTGCTTTTTCCTCTTCATCCACCATTACTTCTAATACTTTTGATGGACTTAATGCATTTGCCACAAATTCTACCGGGTCATTTGACCAGCGAACGATATCAATTTTCTCACCTTTTAATTCATTCACAACAGCCTGAACACGTTGACCTTTTGGTCCTACACAAGAACCGACTGGATCTACTTCAGCATATTCTGAGTGAACAGAGATTTTAGAACGATCGCCAGCTTCACGTGCAACTGACTTTAATTCAACTGTACCATCATAAATTTCTGGTACTTCTTTTTCAAATAAACGCTTAAGTAATCCAGGGTGTGTTCTTGAAACGTAAATTTGAGGACCTTTTGTTGTTTTTTCCACTTTTGTGATATACACTTTAATACGGTCATGTGGTTTATATTGTTCGTTGGGCATTTGTTCACTTTGTGGCAATAGAGCTTCGATTTTCCCAAGGCTTACATAGATAAAGCGTGAGTCTTGACGCTGAACAATTCCTGTCATGATGTCTTCTTCACGATCGCTAAACTCAGAATAGATAACGCCACGCTCTGCCTCACGAACGCGCTGTGTTACAACTTGCTTCGCTGTTTGTGCAGCAATGCGACCGAAGTCTTTTGGCGTTACTTCAATTTCTACAACGTCGTCTAATTGAAAGTTAGGATTAATCCCTTGGGCTTCTTCAACTGAGATTTCCAAGCGTGGATCATACACTTCATCTACAACGTCTTTACGTGCGAATACGCGCATTGTTCCTCGATCTAAATTTAAATCAACACGCACGTTTTGCGCTTGATTAAAATTGCGCTTATAAGCAGAAATTAACGCTGCTTCAATCGCTTCAATAATAACATCTTTACTAATGCCTTTTTCTTTTTCAAGAACTACCAAGGCATCTAATAACTCACTGCTCATTTTGGTTAATCCCCCTTTAATATTCACTAGTTGCTAATGCGTTAAAACACAATTGCCAGCCTAGCAAACGCAACTTTTTCATATGGTAATTCCACTGTTTTTGTACGTGTTTTAATGCGAATTGATAACGTTACTGTTGTACCGTCAAATGCTACTAGTTCGCCTTCAAACTCCTTTGCTCCTTCAATTGGCTCATATGTTTTTATGTATACATGCTTACCGATTGAACGTTCAAAGTCTTTGTCCTTCTTTAAAGGTCGCTCAGCACCTGGAGAGGATACTTCAAGAAAATAGTTATGTGTGATTGGATCAACTTCATCCATTTTCTCGCTAAGCTTTTCGCTTACAGCTCCGCAGTCTTCAATATCTACACCCGTTTCAGAATCAATAAAAACTCGAAGGAACCAATCGCGCCCTTCTTTTACATACTCTATTTCCACTAGCTCTAAGTTCATTTCTTCTAAAATTGGTGTAACCATTTCTTCTACTGTTTCTTTTACGCTTTTGCCCATTTCTAATCCTCCTTTCGAGACAACAAAATCTATGTCTCTTATCTAAAAAAGAGTGGACACATTTGATACTGTCCTTTCAATACCTAGTATGAAGCTGGTACATACGCACGATATACTAATGAGTAAGAATGATGAAAATAATAATGAATGTTTTCAATTCATATCGCCGTGATACAGTCCGATACTTAAGTTTCGATGCTAGAACGTCTCGAGTCAAAAAGCATGCACGTACAGAAAAAACGAATCATGCTAACCGCCGATTCGTTTCCCATACTCCTTACTAGTTCGTAAGTTCATATCAATAAGAAAGAGCGGGTTTCCCCACTCTTTACTCGTCCGTATCCTTAGCATTTCCACATTCACTATATCATAACCGCTTATTTTATGCAAATGTTAGAAAAGTGAAAGTTGGTTTTGATCTGGCAAGCTTTCTAAGCAACCGTGATTGTCTAAATACTCTAGAATTGTCTTTGATACTTTTCCTCTTTGCTGTAGATCTTCTTTTGATAAAAACTCTCCATCCTTGCGAGCTTTCACAATATTTAAAGCCGCATTAGTACCCAATCCTGGAATGGAATTAAATGGTGGAATTAACGATGTACCATCAATAATAAACTCATCTGCACTCGATTCATACAAATCAACTTTTTTGAATGAATAGCCACGCTCACACATTTCAAGCGCAAGTTCAAGCACTGTTAATAAGTTCTTCTCTTTCGGAGAAGCATCAAGTCCCTTACCATTGATTTCTTCCATTTTCGCCCGAATAGCAGTCGAACCCTTGATCATTGTGTCAATATCGAAGTCATCGGCGCGTACTGTGAAATATGCTGCATAATATAAAAGCGCATGATGAACTTTAAAATACGCAATACGTACAGCCATTAAAACGTATGCTGCTGCATGGGGTAGCGATAGGTAATATTCCCCTCAGCCTCACCTGTTTGGGTTCCATTTTCCCCCGCTTCACACCGTACGTGAACCTTTCGATTCATACGGCGTTCCATCGAACAACAACCAAATGTTACTTCACTAATTTTTCCCGAAATGAAAGTATCTTTTTAATTTGTTTTTGCTTATAACCTAAGCTAAGAAGCTTGTCTTCATTGCTTCTAGCTACTTCAATAATTCCTTGGAACTTAGGTTGCTTTCTCTCAGCGATTGCGGCTTTCGTTACCGCGTATATTGTATCTCTAAGAGTTTGAAACTCCTCTTCCGATTTCGGTATGCTAAGTTTTATAGATGCTCGCTCCTTTCACAAGGATACTTGCATCTCGGTACTTTACTCTCAACGGAATTTCTTAGCAGTTAGTGAATGTTGGTTGCTCCTTTTCTTGAGTCCGACTATGCCCCTTCGCTCCACTTCCATTACAGAAGCTTCAACACTACTACGGGCTGCCGCCAGGTGTATGAAGAGAGTCATTTCCTACTCTCAGGGATTTCACTTGGCTCCTGCCATCCATCCTACACCCTTCACACGTTCCACATGAAATTATCCCTTCTTTAGTGGTGACCTTAGGTGTCCTCTCTGACCCGACATTTAGCTTAATCTAACAGGAGTTTAAAGACTTCAGCCGAACAACCTTTAATGGTTGAACGCAGATATTCCCCCAAAAGATAGGTAATCCGCAAATGTTCCATCGCAAGCGATAGCCTCAGCTTCTCAACTGAGTTGTCCTTACGAGCCTTTCCATACGAGGATTCGTTGCCTCACCATAGCCACTTTTTGGGACCCCCGCCTTTACTCACGTCTACGTGTCACGCTTTTAAGACGAACCTTAGCGAGCTCTCTTACAGTTCAAGCCAGGAGACCATTCCTGCAAGTCGCGGTGCTCAGGGGGTTTCACCGTATCCTGTTACGGTAGGAGGGGATTTCACGCCTCCGACTCATTTCATGTAGTTCTCATGTAGATTTACTGTCTTTGTATCTACACGGGCTTGTCTTTATCCAACATTTCTGTTGGGGTTAAACGAGCAACGTGTCGCACCTTTCGGGAACATGTACTTAATCTTTTTACACGAATCAATGTACCAATCTGGCACGCCGTTTTTAATCATTTCTTCTTCGAATTCAGGGGTCAACCCTTTCCCTTTACGAACTGACTCCATAATTTTAAACGCTAAGGAAGGCTCTAACCCTTGATAAATTAAATACACCATAATATCATCACGACAGCCAATTACTTCACTTAGGTTACAAATATTATTACGAATTAACTCTTGCGCATTTCCTAGCCATACATCCGTTCCGTGAGATAGCCCAGAAATTTGAACAAGTTCTGAGAACGTAGATGGTTTTGTATCCTCCAACATTTGGCGAACAAATCGAGTACCGAATTCAGGGATACCAAGAGTTCCTGTTTTACACATAATCTGCTCTTCTGTTACACCTAAAGATTCCGTTCCGCTAAAGATCTTCATGACTTCAGGGTCATCTGTCGGAATGGTCTTTGGATCAATTCCACTTAAGTCTTGTAGCATACGAATAACCGTAGGGTCATCGTGCCCTAGAATATCAAGCTTTAAGAGATTGTCATGAATAGAGTGGAAGTCAAAATGAGTTGTACGCCACTCAGAGTTTCGATCATCTGCTGGGAACTGAATTGGTGTAAAGT
Source organism: Priestia flexa NBRC 15715 (assembly GCF_001591565.1). GTDB lineage: Bacteria > Bacillota > Bacilli > Bacillales > Bacillaceae_H > Priestia > Priestia flexa. The sequence continues at coordinate 20,606 of NZ_BCVD01000001.1, forward strand.
CATAGATATCCATATAGTCTGGTACAACGATAATTCCTCCAGGGTGCTGACCTGTTGTTCGTTTTACTCCTGTACACCCTGCTACTAATCGATCAACTTCTGCATTTCGCAAATGCAATTCATGATCTCCAGCGTATCCCTTTACATATCCATACGCCGTTTTCTCTGCAACGGTACCGATTGTTCCAGCACGGTATACGTTGTCTTCTCCAAACAGCACTTTTGTATAGTTATGCGCTCTTGGCTGATATTCACCAGAGAAGTATGATGATAGGTAAGCATTTGAAGTTATCTCCAGCTTTTCCCCCATCTCACACCGTACGTGACCCTTTCAGTGTCATACGGCGTTCCATCGTTAACATTGTCGAAGTTACTCAGCTAAGTTTTGGATTTCCTACTTCCGTTCTTAACTGATTTAGGTTTTTAATTGCTTTTAAATCAAAAGTTTCAAGTATTGCTTTGTACTTTGGATTTGTCGTTGGATTGTTATTATGAATTAACATATGGTAGTCTTTTTTGATAATTATTAGATTATCGTAGTCATCAGTTCCGCCTTGGGCAGTTGGTTTCTTGTGGTGACATATTGCATTAAACGGGGTTAATCTTTCACCCGTTATTCCGCAGCAACCTTTCTGGGCAACGTATTTACTTAGACGATTGTCTTCGTATTTTACGCTCTTGGACTTATAAGTACCTTTTCTAAACATTTCAATTTCAGTAACGGATACGTTTTTAATCTCTTTGTGAATGGCTTTTCGGTCTTTAGCATTATAGATTGTAAATTCTGGCTTGCGTTGACCTCGGATATCGTGTTTAACTGCTTCCATCGGATATACTAAAATGCCATTACTTTTAAATCTAGGACATCGGTAACCAGTGTAAAATTTTTCAATCACTTTGTTTTTCTCTTGAGTAAAGTTAAAAATATTTCTGTATAAAAGTGATTTAATATTTTTGTGTACTCTATGCCTTATATCATTAAAGTCTTGGGATACTCTTGTAGCTATTCTGTAATAGTTCTGCATTCCAAGGATATTGGCGTTGTACATCATAATCTTTTCTGGTGTAGGACTTTTTCTTATCTTTACTAACTTATGCCTAATTACTTCTTCTACCTTATTTTTAGATTTAGGACACATTTTTGAGTTTACTATATATCCTGTTTTTCCAGTTCCCTTTTTAACGGCTCTGAACCGTACTCCCAAAAAGTCTGTACCATTTTTTCGGATATTTGTGATTTTGCTTTTCTCTTTGCTTGTCTCTAAGCCAAGTCTTTCTTGTAACCATTTTTCGACGGCTATTTTGATTTTCTTGGCATTATTGTATGAGTTCGTAAAGATTTTAAAGTCATCCGCATATCTTACTAGGTACATCGGTTTGAGTTTCGTCTTTTTAAGAGCATCTGTTTTGTTTCGTTTTAATTTATAAGGTATTTTCGTAGGTTTTGTTTCCCATTGGTTTGATATCCACCAATCTAACTCGTTTAATACAACATTTGCGAGTAGTGGTGATAATATCCCGCCTTGTGGCGTGCCTTTCTCTGGTACTCCAATTCCTTTGACTTCGGCTTTCAGCATTTTCTTAATAATTGATAATACTTTTTTGTCCCGTATCCCGATGGTCCATAGTTGTTTGAGAAGCTTGGTGTGATTAACATTATCGAAAAATCCTTTTATATCTACATCAACCACATAATGATTGAAGCTGTGATTTACTAGATGATAACATCTAGCCAAAGCGTCGTGGGTACTTCTTTTCGGTCTAAACCCAAAACTATTTGAGTTAAACTTTGCTTCCACAATAGGTTCAAGAATTTGCAAAAACATCTGTTGAATTAATCTGTCCTCTATTGTGGGAATTCCAAGTGGTCTCTTATCGCCATTAGGTTTAGGTATCAATACCCTTTTAACAGAATGTGGTTCGTAGTATTTAAGTCTTTTTCTTGTTATTGCAACAAGCTTGTTAATATCCATTCTTTGTAAATATTTAATGGTATGTCCATTTGTGCCTTTTGTTTTGCTTCCAGTATTACTTTTGATATTTCGATACGCTAATCTAATGTTCTCTTCCGATACAATAAAATCATAAAGGTTTTTAAAGTATCTACCATTTGCGCTTTCTTCATAAAGATTATCCAACTGGCCTTGCATACCAAAGTATTCGTTATTTCTCAACTTTTGTATCATTAAGTCAGTCAACTAATCACTTCCTCTCGAAAGTTTTCGTTTCTTTAAGTCTTACTAGAACCTGACTTTTGTAGGTTTGTTTCGACGTTAACGACTAATGCCCTTCCCTCAAGAGTGTTTTATCCTCCGACTTATTGGTTATTCAGTCATCATAGGCAATCTTGTAAGCGGTACTACGGCATCACTGCCACTTCCATAAATCTATGTTATAGCTGTTACTTTTCCATAGAAACACTTTTAACGAAGTGCAACCTTCTGATGTGTTGGAAGCTTCTCACGTTCCACTATTTCTATCTTTACATAATCTACTTAGGTTCCCCCTAAATCCCGTTGAGCTTGACTGTGCCTGTAACACAGTATGGACTTTCATAACCAAACGTTTACTCATCCACACTCAAAATTCCTATTAGGAACCCATATCATTTCTGATATGTGACATTCACGAGAAGTCAATCGAGGGTTCGTCCCAGTTATTCTACTGATTCTAACCATATAGATTTTATAGACACCAGACCTATCGTTCACAGAAGCTTTATAGCTCCCTTTCCTCAGCCGTACTGTTAGGGTGACCTTCAGCCTACTTTAGCGGGCTTCAGACAAAAGTTGTTTTTGCATTACTTCTTATGCCTGCCGCAGCTTCAGTGAGTGTGTTTCAGGGCGTTACCCCATCATTCCACACTTCGAAATAGTAGTTCTCCTAGCATTATAGCTAGTGGCTAATCTTTTCAATTAGCAACGTGACGCACTCAAATCGATATCCGGTACTTTATCTCCTTTGAAACCAAGGAACGTTTCAAACGGAATGTCATGTCCGTCTTTTTTATACGGAGTGCCACATTCGACGCAACTTTTATCAGGGAGGTCAAATCCAGAACCTACCGAACCGTCATCAAAAAACTCCGAATGCTTACATGAAGGGCAAACATAGTGCGGCGGCAGTGGATTTACTTCGGTAATTTCCGTCATCGTCGCTACAAATGAAGATCCGACAGAACCACGCGACCCAACGAGATAGCCGTCATCTAGCGATTTCTTTACAAGCTTATGAGAAATTAGATAAATAACCGCGAAGCCGTGACCAATGATACTTTTTAACTCTTTTTCCAACCTTGCTTCAACAACTTCAGGCAAATCGTCTCCATAGATGCTTCTAGCCATCGCATAGCTCATCGCCCTCATTTCTTCATCGGCACCTTCAATTTTCGGCGTATATAAGTCGTCTTTAATCGGCTTAACTTCTTCAATCATATCAGCAACTTTTTGCGTATTGGCTACGACAATTTCCTTGGCTTTATCAGCACCTAAAAATGAGAAGCACTTCAACATTTCATCTGTTGTGCGGAAATGAACGTCCGGTAGCTGATGACGATTAAGCGGATTAGCGCCACCCTGTGAACTAATTAATATTTTTCGATATATTTTATCTTCTGGATTCAGATAATGAACGTTTCCAGTAGCAACTACAGGCTTCTCTAACTTTTCACCGAGCTTCACAATATTGTTAATAATGTCTTTTAACGCTCGCTCATCTCGCACCAGCTCTAGTTCGATGAGGTGCTTGTAGTTTTCAGGCGGCTGTACTTCAATGTAATCATAGAATTCTGCCGCTTCTTGCACTTCATCGATACCTTTTTGCATCATTCCTTCGAATACTTCACCGCGGTCGCAAGCAGTCCCGATTAAAATCCCTTCTCGAAACTTTTGAAGTTTGGAACGCGGGATACGCGGTACACGATAGAAATAGTTTAAATGAGACATTGAAATGAGCTTAAACAAGTTTTTTAAGCCTGTTTCATTTTGAGCCAACATCGTTACATGATACGGGCGTGCGCGCTGGTAAGCATTCCCTTCTCCCATATAATCGTTAAGCTGATTATGATTTAAGATATCACGTTCAAACGCATCTTTTAACATTTTGACTAGTAAATAACCAGTTGTTTCAGCATCATAAATCGCACGGTGATGCTGGACTAGCTCTACATCAAACTTTTTCGCTAACGTGTTCAAACGATGATTTTTCATATGTGGATATAAAAACCTTGCTAGCTCTAAGGTATCAATCACACCATTTTGCACTTTTTCAAATCCAGCTCGCTGTAATCCTGCATTTAAAAAGCCCATGTCAAAGCTCGCGTTATGTGCAACTAAAATGTCATTTCCAATCCAATCGCTGAACTTCTTTAATACCTCTGAAGCATCAGGCGCATCTTGGACCATATCGTCTGTAATGCCCGTTAATTCAATTGTTGTAGCTGAAAGAGGGTGATGCGGGTTAGCAAAGCTTTCAAACTTATCAATGATTTCTCCCTCTTTCATTTTAACAGCAGCCAGCTCAATGACCGTGTCATACACGGCTGATAAACCAGTTGTTTCTACGTCAAATACGATATACGTGGCATCTGGAAGCGAAACATCTTGAGGATTATATGCAATCGGCACACCGTCATCCACGAGATTTGCTTCGACACCATATAAAATTTTAATCCCGTTTTTCTTTCCCGCACCGTATGCTTCAGGGAAAGATTGTGCTACAGCATGGTCCGTTACGGCAATGGCTTTATGTCCCCACTTTTTAGCTTGACCAACCAATGTGCTCACCGATGTTACAGCGTCCATTTGACTCATCGGTGTATGGAGATGAAGCTCAACACGCTTTTCGTCATCAGAAGCTTTATCCTGTCTTGTAATTGGTGAAATTTCATTCACATCGTTTCCAATCATAACAAGATCGCGTACAAACGTATCATTTTGTACACTGCCTCGTACTTTCACCCACATGCCTTTTTTAATTGCTTGAAGCAGTGGAATATCTTCTTTATCGCGTGAGAACATCTTAATCATAATGGAATTTGTATAGTCTGTAATTTTAAAGATTAATAGCGTACGGCCGCTTCGAAGCTCTCTTGTTTCAGCATCAAATACATAGCCTTGTACAGCAATTCTCTTCTCTTCATCAACAATGGTATCAAGTGAGACCACTTCATCTTTAATTGTATAACCGATTGTAAGCGGACCTTTTGGTAAATCTGGCCCATCACTTTTATCGTTTTCTTTATTCTGCATTTCAGTAATGGCCTGAAGCACTTTTTCTGTATCTTCCTGCTTGCGCTGCTCAACAAACTGTTGAAAAGCTTCCTCAGAATGCACAACCTCTGTTACCAGCTGCATCTGTGGAAAACCATAGGACGAATACTGGTCGGCAATTAGCTGACCATATTTTTTTCGCAGAGCCGTTCCTTCCGCCTCATGTCTTGCATTTAATACTAGCTTTACACCATTTAGCGTTGGCCTTTGTCCTTGTAAAAGCGACATAAGTAAAGGCGAAATACCTTGAAGTTCACTGATACAATGTTGCCAGTAGCTTTGAATGTCGTCCTGTGTACATTCTTTCGTCTCTGCCGTAATAGAAAAAGAGACGTTTGCTATATGTGAGAAAGCTGACCGAATACGTGTTTGAAAAAGCTCATACACATTAAACGGAAGCACTCGTTGAAATTGAAAGTAAAAGTGCCATTTTTTTTGTTCTTTATTAATGACTACCTTCTCAATTGAGGCTTGGTCAAAATAAGGAACAACTTGGTCACTCGTTAACTCTAACTGCTGCAGCAGTAGCTTAAAACGCTCTTTTTTTCCTAGCGTTTGTTCTCCCAAAACTTCTGCCTCCTTTAAAAAATAATGCACTTCATTTTAACATAAACCTAGCATCGGCTGTTGACGCAATGCTTATAAAATCAAACGAAAATCGCTCAACTGCAAATACGAAACTTGTCATATTTGCATTGAGCGATTTTAAAATTAGCGTAAATTACTTAGCTAACATTTCCATAATTTTCGATTCTACTTCATCAACATGGACTTCAAATGATTCCCCTGTTTGACGCATTTTCACTTCTACAATTCCTTCTGAGGCACGTTTACCAACCGTAACGCGCACTGGAATTCCAATTAGATCTGAATCTGCGAATTTAACTCCTACACGTTCTTGTCGATCATCAAGCAGCACTTCTACACGACGATCTAATAGCTGGTTATATAACGTTTCACCAAGCTCGCGCTGCTCATCATTTTTCACATTTACCGTGATAACATGGACATGATAAGGCGCAACAGCTTGAGGCCACACAAAACCTTTCTCGTCATTAAACTGCTCAGCAATCGCTGCTAATGTACGCGATACACCAATTCCGTAACAGCCCATAATCATTGGCTGAGAACGGCCATTTTCATCTAGGTATGTTGCGCCCATTGCTTCGCTATAGCGCGTACCTAATTTAAATACGTGACCCACTTCGATTCCTTTAGCAAACTTAATAATACCTTGTCCATCTGGAGAAGCGTCTCCCTCTTGAATAAAGCGGAAGTCTTCATATGTTGCTGTAAAATCTCTCTCTGGATTCACGCCTTGGTAGTGAACACCATCTTCGTTTGCTCCGCATACGCCATTTACAACAGCTTTTACTGCATGATCTGCGACTACTTCAATCTTCTCGCTTACTTGAATAGGACCAAGTGAACCAATTTGAGCTGCCATCACTTCTTTTGCTTCCTCTGGCGTTGCAAGCTCAACAACTGTTGCTTCAAAATAATTTTTTACTTTGATATCATTAATCTCATGATCTCCACGAGCTAAGACCAACACAAAGCGATCATCTACCTTAAATAGCAGCGACTTAATGCATGATGATGCTTCGACATTTAAAAACGACGCAACTTCTTCAATTGTGCGCGCATCAGGCGTATTTACTTTTTCAAGTTCAACAGGTGCTTCGTTTGATTTCTTATACTGCGTTACGACTGGAGCCATTTCAATATTTGCAGCATAAGAAGATGTATCTGAATAAGCAATTGTATCTTCACCGATTTCAGATAGCACCATAAACTCATGCGTATCTTTTCCACCCATTGCCCCTGAATCTGCAATAACTGCGCGGAAGTTTAATCCGCAACGCTCAAAAATGCGGCTGTATGCTTCGTACATCTTATCATACACTTCATCTAAGCTTTCTTGTGAAGCATGGAAAGAATAAGCATCTTTCATCACAAACTCACGACCACGTAATAGTCCAAAACGCGGACGTTTTTCATCACGAAACTTTGTTTGGATTTGATATAGGTTTAAAGGTAATCTTTTGTATGATTTTACTTCATCACGAAGCAAGCTTGTAATAACTTCTTCATGCGTTGCGCCTAAAGCGAATTCACGGCTATGGCGATCGTTCATACGCATTAATTCTGGTCCATATGAATACCAACGGCCAGACTCTTTCCACAACTCTGCTTGTTGAAGTGCAGGCATTAGCAATTCAACTGAGCCAGCACGCTCCATTTCTTGTCTTACAATTTCTTCAACCTTTTGAAGCACTTTTTTACCTAAAGGTAAGAAGCTGTATACACCACTAGCATTTTGGCGAATAAAGCCTGATCTCACTAAAAGCTGATGACTTTTTACTTCTGCATCAGCAGGTACTTCTCTTAATGTAGGAATTAATGTTGCACTTTGTCTCATAACCTTGCACCTCTTTACTCACTTCTCTATTTTCATAGTTTATCACGCTTTTACAACCACAGTAAGCCCCTATTTACAGGGGCTTACCTTTGTTCATCACGTATTCCCTATTTGTTTTTATAAAAAGAAACTTTGAATGTCATTCCACGTTACTACAAGCATTAATAGCATAAGTAACGCAAATCCAATAAAGTGAACTACACCTTCTTTTTGACGATCAATCGGCTTACCCCGTACTGCTTCAACTGCAAAGAACACGAGACGTCCACCATCTAAAGCCGGAATAGGTAATAGATTCACGATTCCTAAGTTGATGCTTAAAACAGCCGCCCACTTCATTAGGTAGTAAATACCTGACTGTGCCACTTGGTCAGTAGCTGCATAAATACCAACAGGACCTGAAAGCATATCAAGTGAAAACTGTCCTGTCACTAGCTTTCCTAACCCAGTCACAATTTCTTTCATCCACGTTGCTGTTTCAGTTGCGCCGTTTGTGATAGAGCCAATTACCGACTTTTCAACAGGTGCATACACACCTATTAAACCGATTTTTTCTTCTCCCATTTCACGACTATCCGGTGTTACCTCTATTTCACGCGTTTCATCACCGCGATTAACAGTGAACGTAATCTCTTGCTCTGGATGCTTACGGATGACTTCAACAACATCTTGCCATGTCGAAACAGCTGCACCATCAATTGCTTGTACTTCATCACCTTGTTTCAAGCCCGCTTCAATAGCAGCGCCGTCCTTTGTTAATTCACCAAGTACCGGCTTATCAACTGCATAGCCTTGTGAAATCCCTAGTACCACAAAAATAACGAAAGCTAGCACAAAGTTCATTAAAGGACCTGCAAAGATAGCCATAGCACGTTGTCCCAATGTTTTGGAAGCAAATTGACGACTGTACGGTGCGATTTGAACCTCATCACCATCAACAATAAAGTACGACTCTTCAGCTACTCTAAAGGTGTGTAATCGTTCTTCATCTTCTGATTCATATCCTTTAATAACCATTTCATGCTCTAAGTCTGCATGCTCTACTTCAATCACTCTAGCATCTGGATATTGCTCTTTATTATTAATAATGACTTTTTCTACCTTTTCATCATTATTAAACAGTAAGCCAATAACCTGACCCGGTTTCACATCAATCATTTCCGGATCTTCCCCGGCCATACGTACGAATCCACCTAATGGCAATAAGCGAATTGTATAGACTGTTTCATCTCGTTTGAACGAAAGAATTTTCGGCCCAAAGCCGATAGCAAATTCACGGCATAGAATTCCAGCTCGTTTCGCAAAAATTAAATGCCCTAACTCATGGAAAAAGACAAGAGCACCAAAGATAATAATAAACGCAATGACCGTATTCAATGAGTATGCCCCCCTTCTTATGATAAGGTGAAACGTTAATCAGAAATGTACGCCTTCTTAAGTTATCATACTAACTTTAATTAGTACGAGCTAAAAGGTTTACAAGTTTTCTTGTTTCTAAATCTACTTCTTTTATTGTAGACAAGCAAGGATTTTTTATAACCTGATGCTCATTCATTGCTCGTTCAATCACATCTTCAATCTCTAAAAACGTAATAGCCCCATCTAAAAAGGCCTGAACAGCGGATTCATTTGCTGCGTTTAAAACCGTTGGCATCGTACCGCCTACTTTACCTGCTTCAAAAGCAAAACGCAAACATCTAAAGCGGTCTTGATCCATTTTCGAAAAGTGTAGCTGTCCAATATCAGCCAAGCTTAAACGATCTGTGCCCTGCAGCGGTAAGCGTTTTGGATAGGTTAACGCATATTGAATTGGCACGCGCATATCTGGTGTTCCAAGCTGTGCAATTACACTAGTATCAGCAAACTCCACCATTGAATGAATAATACTTTCTTTATGTAATAATACATCAATTTGTTCATACGGAATATCAAAAAGCCAGCGTGCCTCAATGACTTCTAGTCCTTTATTCATCATAGTAGCTGAGTCAATTGTAATTTTTGCGCCCATCGACCAATTTGGATGATTTAACGCTTCTTGAACGGTTACACCTTTTAACTCTTCTCTTGTTTTATCTCGGAAGCTACCGCCAGAAGCTGTTAAGATTAAACGATCGATTGCTTTATCATCTTGCCCTTGAAGGCTTTGAAAAATAGCTGAATGCTCGCTATCTACTGGTAAAATGTCCACTCCATACTCCTTAGCCGCACTCATAACAATATGGCCTGCTGTAACTAACGTTTCCTTATTGGCTAACGCAATTGTTTTTCTCATTTTAATCGCTTCAAGCGTTGGTACTAATCCAACACTTCCCACAACGGCATTCACTACTACTTCCGTTTCCGGGTGTGTCGCTACCGCCACCAAACCTTCTTCACCATACATGAACGTTACGTTTGGAAACTCCGCCTGCAGTGTTTCACTGTCTTCTTTGTTCATAAGTGAGACAAGAGATGGCTTACATACTTGAATAATCTTGCGTGCTTCTTGTACATTTCGACCAAATGACATAGCTACAAGTTCAAAAGAATCACAGTGAGCTTGAACAACGTCAACTGTTTGAAGTCCAATCGAACCTGTAGCACCTAATAAAGAAAGTTTCTTCAAATATATTCACTCCCATTACTTCAAAGACATGTTTTTACTGAGTAGACAAGCCTTAGCTATTTTTAATTATGGTTCTACTAGAGAGATAAAAGAAACGCCAGAATTGGCATAATAAATAGCAGACTGTCAAATCGGTCTAGTATTCCTCCATGCCCCGGTAAGAGTTTACCTGAATCTTTTACTCCATAATATCGTTTAAATGCCGACTGTACTAAATCTCCCATTTGTCCAAACAAAGAGATGATGATTCCAATTAAAAGTACTGCGCCCATGGACTGCTCAATGCCCGACGTGACTTTAAAAATAACCGCAACTACTAATGCACATACTACTCCACCAACAAAACCTTCAATTGTTTTATTAGGACTAATCTCAGGCCACAGCTTTCTCTTCCCCATTGCTCGTCCGATAAAGTAAGCGCCAGAATCAGTTGCCCAAATTAAAAGAAATGCGAAAAATAAATATGTTAACCCATGCTCTGCACGAACTTCAATAAAGTAGTGAAAGCCTAGCCCTACGTAAATGGTCGTTAATAAAAGAAAACCTACGCCATCAAATGTAAATACATTTTTTACAACTACTGTATACATTAATAATAACAGCGTAGCAAATAGAGCTACTTCTACTTTATGTTCACTTACCATTTGAAATGCAACATCTGAGCTATTTGGTAGTAAAAACACCCACGTTAGTAGGAAACTGATAATGCTGGGAAAAGACAATGGTTTGATTTTTTTCATATTTAACAGTTCAACAACACCAATTGTTGCTAACAAATACATTAAAGCAGTAAATGGCATGCCACCAATCATGACAATAGGAACAAACACCGCTAGTGCAACAATGGCTGTAATGATTCTTTGTTTCATGTTAGTTCAACACCCTCTTAGACTCCACCAAAGCGACGCCCACGATTTTGGAACGCCTCAATTGCTTCAATTAAATGATTTTCTTTAAAATCTGGCCATAATACATCTGTAAACCAAAATTCAGTATAAGCTAACTGCCAAAGCATAAAGTTACTTAAGCGCAGTTCACCACTTGTTCGAATTAACAAATCTGGATCTTGTAAGCTCTTACTCATTAAATACGAAGAAAACAATTCGTCATTAATTTCAGAAGGATTTAAATTGTTAGATTCAACATCCTTCGCAATAGCCTGGACAGCCTTAACGATTTCATGTCGACTTCCATAATTAAGTGCAAAGTTCAAAATAAGGCCTGTATTATCTTTTGTTTCATCAATTGCCTTATCAACTGCACGTAATGTATGAGAAGGTAGTTCACTCTTATCTCCCATAATGCGCACCTGAACATTTTCTTCAATCAGCTCCGGTAAAAAAGTCGTTAAAAATTCCTCAGGTAACTTCATAAGGAATTCTACTTCCACCTTTGGTCGTTTCCAGTTCTCTGTTGAAAAAGCATATAAAGTTAGCGCTTTAACGCCCAATTGACTTGCTGCTTTTGTAATTTGTCGAACGACTTTCATTCCCTCATGATGTCCCATCATTCTAGGAAGTGCTCTTTTTTGTGCCCAGCGCCCATTACCATCCATAATAATTGCAATATGTTCTGGTACAGCCTGCTTCTTCACTCGCTCTTTTCGTTCCTCAAAAGACTGTGTGCCTGGATCTTGACTTTTTTTCCATGCTTGAATTTTTTTTAACATGCAAAGGTCCCCCGTTGTATGTTCTCATTGACATTTTGTTCTTTGTCATTCGATATTTTGTCTTACTACACATTATTAACAAAAAAACCCCCTGTAAACAATAGAGGGTCTTTTACAATATATTTTACATTGAAATGACTTATACCGCCATAATTTCCTGCTCTTTATCTTTTGTCACGCTATCAACTTTAGCAATGTGGTCATCCGTTAACTTTTGAATATCATCACTATATCCGCGAAGATCATCTTCTGTAATTTCACCGTTTTTCTCTAACTTTTTAAGGTCATCGTTTGCATCACGACGAATATTACGAACTGCTACTTTCGCATCTTCAGACGCTTTCTTCACTGTTTTAACAAGCTCTTTACGACGCTCTTCTGTTAAAGCAGGAATTGATAAACGGATGATTGAACCATCGCTTGTTGGCGTTAGGCCTAGGTCAGATTTCATAATTGCTTTTTCCACTTCACCAAGCTGTGATTTATCATAAGGTTGGATTACCAACATACGAGCTTCCGGTACGCTAACTTGTGCAAGTTGATTAATTGGTGTTGGAACACCATAATATTCAACCGTCACGCGGTCTAATAATGAAGCACTCGCACGTCCAGCACGAATTGAAGCTAATTCACGACTATATGACTGAAGTGCTTTTTCCATTCTTTCCTTTGCATCTTGCAACACTTGTTTTGCCATCATTATTTCCCCCTTACAATTGTTCCAATATTTTCGCCTGTTACGGCACGTTTGATGTTTCCTTCTTCCGTAATCGAGAAGACGATTAGCGGAATATCATTATCCATGCATAGAGAAGAAGCAGTCGAATCCATTACAGCTAGTCCATCCTTTAAGACATCAATGTATGTTAATGTTTCATACTTTACTGCGTCTGGAACTAGTTTCGGATCAGCATTGTATACGCCATCAACATTATTTTTCGCCATTAGAATTACATCTGCTTCAATTTCAGCCGCACGCAACGCAGCTGTCGTATCAGTAGAGAAGTAAGGATTTCCTGTACCTGCTGCAAAGATTACAACGCGTTTCTTCTCAAGGTGACGAACCGCTTTTCTTCTTATGTATGGTTCAGCAACTTGTCTCATTTCGATAGATGTTTGAACGCGAGTTTGTACTCCAATGTTCTCTAAGCTATCTTGAAGTGCTAGTGAATTCATAACAGTTGCAAGCATGCCCATGTAATCTGCAGCTGCACGGTCCATTCCCATTTCGCTACCAATTTTACCACGCCAAATGTTTCCACCACCAACGACTACTGCTACTTCAACGCCTAAGTCATAAACGTCTTTCACTTGCTCTGCAACCGACTTAATGATAGAAGGATTAATACCAAATCCGTCTTCTCCTGCTAATGCTTCGCCACTTAATTTTAATACAATACGATTATATTTTGCTTGACTCATGCCTAACCTCCATCGTCAACGGTGAGATCCATTTTTTTGAAAAAGGGAACACAGAGTGTTCCCCATTTAATCACATTCTTACTTTTTAACTTGGCTCATTACTTCTTCAGCAAAGTTGTCTTGACGCTTCTCAATACCTTCTCCTACTTCAAAGCGTACAAAGCTCTCTACTGTTGCACCTTTGCTCTCAACGAATTGACGAACTTTTTGATCAGGATTTTTAACAAATGTTTGATCTAATAAGCAGATATCTTCGAAGAATTTGCTTAAGCGACCTTCAACCATTTTTGCAACGATTTTTTCTGGCTTACCTTCGTTTAATGCTTGCTGTGTTAATACTTCACGCTCACGCTCAGTCTCCTCAGCAGAAACTTCGTCACGAGATACATATTTAGGGTTGATAGCAGCGATGTGCATTGCAACATCTTTTGCAGCTTGCTCATCAGTTGTACCAGATAATACTGTTAATACACCAATGCGTCCACCCATGTGTAAGTAAGCACCAAATGCGTCAGCATCTGTTTTGCTTACTACAGCGAAACGACGTAGAGAAAGTTTTTCACCAATTGTAGCGATTGCTGAGTTAATGTGCTCTTCTACAGTAGCTCCATTTTCCATTTTTTGAGCAACAGCTTCTTCAACGTTAGCTGGTTTGTTAGCTAAGATATGTGCAGCAAGTTCTTTTGTTAACTTCTGGAAACCTTCGTTTTTCGCAACGAAATCTGTTTCAGAGTTTACTTCAAGGATAACTGCTTCGTTACCTTGTGTTTCGATGTAAGTTAAACCTTCAGCAGCGATACGATCAGATTTCTTAGCCGCTTTAGCAATACCTTTTTCACGTAAGAAATCGATTGCTTTTTCCATGTCACCGCCAGTTTCAGTTAATGCTTTTTTACAATCCATCATACCAGCGCCAGTTTTTTCACGTAATTCTTTTACCATTTGAGCTGTAATTGCCATAATAAATAGCCTCCTTATTTGGGTATGTACTCTATATCAATTAATTAAATCTTTTCAAAAAAAGGTGATAAAAGGCTATTCCCTCTTATCACCTTTCGTGGAATTAAGCAGTAGTTGTTTCAGTTTCAACTGCTGTTTCTTCACCTTGTTTTGCTTCTAAGATTGCATCAGCGATTTTAGAAGTTAAAAGTTTCACAGCACGAATTGCATCATCGTTTGCAGGGATTACATAATCAATTTCGTCTGGATCACAGTTTGTATCTACGATACCAACGATTGGGATGTGTAATTTTTTAGCTTCTGCTACTGCGATACGCTCTTTACGAGGATCGATGATGAATAATGCATCAGGAAGTTGTTTCATATCTTTAATACCGCCTAAGAATTTCTCAAGACGCTCTAACTCTTTTTTAAGTTGAACTACTTCTTTCTTAGGTAGTACTTCAAAAGTACCGTCTTCTTGCATTCTTTCGATGTCTTTTAAACGCTTAATACGTTTTTGGATTGTAGAGAAGTTTGTTAATGTACCACCTAACCAACGTTGGTTAACGAAGTACATACCAGCGCGAGCTGCTTCTTCTTTAACAGAATCTTGAGCTTGCTTTTTAGTACCTACGAATAACATAGTACCGCCATCAGCAGCTAATTCTTTAACGAAGCGGTAAGCTTCTTCTACTTTCTTAACTGTTTTTTGAAGATCGATAATGTAGATACCGTTACGCTCAGTGAAGATATATTTCTTCATTTTTGGGTTCCAACGGCGAGTTTGGTGACCGAAATGTACACCAGCTTCTAGTAATTGTTTCATTGAAATTACTGACATGTGTTTTTCCTCCTAATGGTTTTGATTATCCTCCGCTCATTTCATCTTTAGCCAAAACTACAAAGCGTAGCACCAATGACTAAATCAATGAGCGTGTGTATTAACACCAAAAACAAATATAGCACACTCACTTTTCACAAGCAAGCCTAAAATGCAGTTTATTGTTGAAATTTCAACAATAACTCAATTTCAGTTTTTCCTCTATATAGATTTTTCGCAATTTCTTCGATTGTTAAACCTTTTTTTTGCAGAGAAAGCGCAATTTCTTGTACTTCATTTCTAGATAATTTACTAGCTTCTTCCTTTGTCAGTTCGTTTTCACTTCTTTCAACTTCTTCGGTCATCTCTTGTTGAAGAAGTTCTGCAAAAGACTCTTGTGGTTCGCTTTTTAAATCTATTTTTTGATAAGCAATATCTAACTTTTCTTTCCCTTCCTCATCAGAAGGTGGTTTTGTTATAGACACACCTGGCTGTTCAGCTTCTATTCGCTTCATTCTTTGCTGCACCTTTAGTAGAAAAGCATCGTTTTGAGCATCCACTTCCGCTAAATAAGTCGCCATTGTGCTATCCATTTCCTCTATTATTTCACGCTGTTTTTTTTCTAAAGCATTTACCGAATACAGTTGCTGACGCAACCGCCAAATAACTAGAAGCGTCACACTGTGTAAAACAAAGCTAATCATTAATAAGATATACATTGTAAAATCCCTCTAACTTACATCATTTTATTTAACGTATTTCTTAGTTTGAACAAAGCTTTTGAGTGTATTTGTGAAATACGTGATGTGGATAAACCTAAAACGTGTCCAATTTCAGTAAACGTCAATTCTTCTTTATAAAATAATGAAATGACAAGCTGCTCTTTCTCATTAAGCTTTTCAATTACCCGAACCAGTTCCGCAAAGTATTCTTCTTTTAAAAGATGGTCTTCAGGAGTAATCATTCTCTCGTCACGGATTGTATACGATTGGTGATCACCTTCATCATGCTCTTTTATTGGTTCTTCAATTGATAAAACATTAGCGAAAAAACCTTCATTCATCACATGAATGACTTCTTCTTCTGTCATCTTTACTTCACTAGCAATCTCTTGAACAGTAACATTTCGTAAATAATGTTGTTCAAGTTTTTCAATCGTATGCTCCACTCTTTTGGCTTTTTCACGTGCGCTTCTAGAGAGCCAATCTTCTTTTCTTAATCCGTCTAAAATAGCACCTCTGATACGGAACGATGCATACGTATCAAATTTCAAATCACGTTTATGGTCAAATTTTTCAAGTGCATCATACAACCCCATTAAGCCAAGGCTTTTTAACTCTTCTTTATGTACATTTCGAGGTAAACCCACTCCAATTCGTTGCACATGGTAATTGACAAGCGGCATATATTGCTTCACAAGCAAATTACCAGCCTCTTCATCTCGTTCTTTTGACCATTTTTCCCACCGTTTCTTTTCATCCATTACATTTACACTTGTCATGACGGCTTCTCCCCCTTCTTTCGTACAATAAATAGCTATCCTTTTAGCTTACTGGCTAGATTTCAACCACACCTTTGTTTACCGTTCGAACCATTAGTCGTGAAGTTGTGGGATCGAATTCAATTGTTCTGCCGTTTGTTCCTCCCACATCTTTTGATATTAACCTAATATGATGCTGTTTTAACTCCTGCTCCACAGCTATAATATTTCGAGCGCCAATTTTCATAAAATCATTATTTGAAGTAAATTGAAACATCTGCGCACCACCTGCTATTTTGGCACATAAGCGTCTTTTATTTACACCTAAATGTACGAGCATTTCAATCAAATCAATAATGGCTGTATCTGCATACTTAGCCCGGTTGAATGACTCTTTCACATGCCGAGAATCCGGCAGCATAATATGAGCTAGACCCGCTACCTTTAAGATGTCATCATATAATACAACTCCTACGCACGAGCCTAATCCTGCTGTGCGAATTAAATCAGGTCCTTGCACAACATTCATATCTGAAATACCAACTTTTACAATATGCTTATCCATGCAATGGTACTCCTAATGCTTGAAATAATGGTTGAATAGAATCGTTGTCTGGAACAAGGAGGAAATTCCCTTTCATAACGGAAGAGTGCGCTTGTTCTTGTAACATTGTTTCAATTATTAAAACCGATTCCATCTGATACCCTTCTTCCAGTAATCCACTCGTCATCGTAGCACCAAGCATATCTACACAAACAGCTGGTAATGAAGGGTAGATGTGAAGGTTTGTTAAATCTGCAAGAGCAGTTAAATAGGAGCCACATAAAATATTCCCTATTTCACATAGCGTAGACCGCATTAATTCTGATTCAAGGAAATTCAAACTTTCAATTTCTATTGAAGGTTCATCTAATAAATAGCCTAGTAATGTCTTCGTATCATCTACTGATAATAGAAAAAACAAGCTACCTTGAATATCTCCTTTAATCTGTAATAATAGCTGCACTACTACTCGCTCAGGACCTCCAATTTCTTCAACCGCTTCGTTTATATCAGTAACTTTTACGCTTGGAAGCTGCATCTCAATTCTTTTTTTTACCAAATGAGAAAGGGCCGTGGCTGAATTAGCAGCTCCAATATTTCCTATTTCTCTCAAAACATCTAAATGGATTGCGTCAAACTTCAAATTGTCTAAGTTGGTTTTATTCTTGGTCATCCAAACCTAAAACCTTTCCTAAATTCACTAGTACTATTAAACGCTCCTCTACTTTTACAACACCGCTTATATAATCAGCTTCAATACCTTCGATGACTTCAGGTGCTGGTTCAATATGGTCATCATAAATATCTAACACATCGTTTGCTGCGTCTACGATTAAGCCAACTTCAATATCGTTTATTATGACAATAATAATTCGTGTATGATCTGTATGAGTTTGCTCTTGCAAGCCAAACTGCTTTCTCAAATCTAGAATTGGAATTACTACTCCACGTAGGTTGATGACGCCGCGCACATATTTTTCTGTTCGAGGGACTCGCGTGATATGTTGCATTTTCTCAATTGATTTAACCTGCTCTACTGCAATTCCATACTCTTCGTTCCCCAGCTGAAATACAATGAATTTTGTCTCCATTTCGCTCTCCTCCACTACGGTTTAAAACGTTGTTTTCCCAAACATTATTATTTAATTAAAGCATTACAATCAATAATTAACGCTACTTGCCCATCACCTAAAATTGTTGCTCCTGAAATGGCAAACGGAGAAGTTAAGTAATTGCCTAATGATTTTAAAACGATTTCTTGCTGACCTATAAACGAGTCAACAATTAAACCGGCTGTCTTATCACTTTTTCGTACAATCACAACAGGATAAACATCTTTTTCCTCAGAAGTTTCCGGTACATCAAACAGCTTTTTTAGGTTTAATAGCGGTATGATTTTCCCTCGGAAATCAATAACTTCTTGCCCGTGAGCTTTCATAACGTCTTTTTTATTTACAAGTGCTGTTTCAATGATAGATGACAATGGAAGTGCATAGCGTTCATCTTGCATATTAACAAGCAACGCTGAAATGATTGATAATGTTAAGGGTAGTTGGATAGAAAAAGTAGATCCATAGCCTGGTATTGAATCAATTGTCACCGTTCCACCTAAGGACTCAATTGTATTTTTGACAACATCAAGCCCTACACCACGCCCTGAAACATCAGAAATTTGTTCGGCTGTGGAAAAACCAGATGCAAACATAAGATCATATACTTGTTGATCTGTTAAACCTTGAGCACCTGTTTCTGAAACAATTCCTTTTTTCAGGGCTTTTTCTAAAATTTTATCGCGGTCGATCCCTGCACCATCATCTTCAAGGTCGATGAACACATGATTACCACTATGATATGCTTTCAGTCGAACTGTACCTTCCCTCTTTTTCCCATTCTGTTCACGCACGTCCGGCATTTCAATCCCATGGTCTAGCGCATTGCGAAGCAAGTGGACCAGGGGATCACCAATCTCATCAATAACCGTACGATCAAGCTCTGTTTCAGCACCGATAATCTGCAAGTTGATTTCTTTCCCTAAATCTTTTGCTAGTTGACGAACCATACGTGGAAAACGATTAAAAACAGTCTCGACTGGAACCATACGCATGTTTAAAATAATAGACTGCAAATCTCCAGAGATACGTGACATCCGCTCAACAGTTTCCTCTAACTCTTGATTATTTAAGTCTTTTGAAATCTGCTCAAGGCGCCCTCTATCAATAACTAGCTCTTCAAATAAATTCATTAAGCTATCTAAGCGATCGATGTTCACTCGGATTGTTTTATTAATAGGTGCAGTTTTTGCTGGTGCAGTTTCTTTGACATTAAGGTCATCAGCACGCTTTGTATTAGACTGTTGAGGGCGTGACGTTTGTTTTTCACTATCGGTTGCTACATTTTCTTTTGGCTCCACAGTATTAATCTGAACATGCTCTACTTCAGAGATTTGCATCAGCTGCTCTTTTAACGAGCTTTCCTCTTCTTTTGATACCAATACAGCCGTAAATTGTTGATCAAACTGTTCTTGTTCTATATCTTGAACTGATGGGTTTGACTTAACCACTTCACCAGCTTGCTCAAACACGTCAAATACCATATATGCTCGCGCTGCCTTTAATAAGCAGCGCTCATCTAATGTAACGGTTACCTCATATACAAAGAATTCTTGTTGTAACGCTTGGTTTAGAAGGTCCGTTTCAAATTCATCATATACAATGCTAGGTGATACGACTTTACTTTCTGTAGCTGCTGCCACTTCTAATCCTCCGCTTTCTAAAGCCTGGAGTTTCGTTACAATCTCTTGTACATCATATCCTCCGTCACCACCTGTGGCGATTGACTCCACCATGACGTCTAAAGCATCCACTGATTCAAACACTAAGTCGACAACGCGTGTATTTACGCTTAATTGCTGGTTACGAATCGCATCTAGTACATTCTCCATTTTATGAGTAAGGTTCGCTAAATCTTCAAACCCCATCGTTGCTGACATTCCTTTTAACGTATGAGCTGAACGGAAAATTTCATTTACAAAACTAAGATTATTAACATCCTTTTCAAACTCTAACAACTGTTGATTAATATTCTGTAAGTGTTCCTTACTCTCTTCAATAAATACTTCTAAATACTGACTCATATCCATTGAGTGCTCCCCCTATTTCTGCACGTAATGTAAAATACGATTTGCTACATAATGTAATGGCTGTATTTCATCTACTAACCTTGTGGCGATTATAGACTTTGGCATTCCATAAATAATAGCCGTTTCTTCCGACTCGGCAATCGCTATGGTTTGCCCTTTGCTTTTCATATGAATAACGCCTTCCGTTCCATCTGCTCCCATTCCAGTTAATACAACCGCAACTTTTTCATAGTTAGGACAATCTGCAAGCGACTGAAACAAAGTATCAACTGATGGTCGGTGCCCTTTTACCGGTAACGACTGATCCAAAACAGTTATTAATCCTTCTTTAGATTCTTTTACGGTTAGATGGTAGCCTCCGGGTGCAATATACGCACATCCTGGTTCTAACTTTTGATCATCTCTTGCTTCTTTTACCGAAATAGCAGCTAACCGATCTAATCTAGCTGCTAGTGAACTCGTAAAACCAGCTGGCATGTGTTGAACAATTAAAATAGGGACTGGAATCGTTGCAGGAAGCATTGTTAGAACTTCTTGTAATGCTCTTGGCCCTCCGGTTGATGTACCGATGCAAACCACTTTCTTTAACGGCTTTCGGTCTCCCCTTACCATTGATGATTTCACAGGCTTGTCTTTAATTGATTCTTTTGAATTGAAAGGAAGATTTGCTTTGCTCGCAATATAGAGTTTTGTTAATAGCTCATCTTTTACTTTGTCGATATCTAGTGAAATAGCACCTGAAGGTTTGGCAACAAAATCAACTGCTCCATACTCCATCGCTAAAAATGTATTATTTGCTCCTTCAAACGTTGTACTAGACAACATTACAACAGGAGTTGGCTTAATTTTCATTAATTCTTTTAACATCTCTAATCCGTTCATCACAGGCATCTCTACGTCAAGTGTCATAACATGTGGATTCAATAGCACAGCTTTCTTTAGTGCTTCCTCGCCGTTTCGAGCTGTCCCCACTACGTTAAACCTACCATCTTCCTCTAGTAAACTAGTAATAACCTTTCTCATAAACGCTGAATCATCAACGATTAATACTTTAATTTTATTCAACTAGCAAACCCTACCTTTCGAGAAATAACTTCTTCAGCTTGGCTACAAATCCAACGCTGTGATTTCTGGTACTAGACGATGTTGCATATTGATTTACAATATTCTTAATTCCTTGGCTTGCACTGCCTTTTGGATATTGTAAAATGAATGGAACCTGACTATTTACCGAATGAGAAACGCAGCGGTCTTCCGCTATTGTTCCTAACAATTCAATTGAGCACTTCAAAAACTGTTTAGCTGCTTGATTAAAGCGTTCATACGTGTTTACACCTTCTTTAATAGAAAGTGACTTATTTACTACCATCTTAAAAGAAGCATTCACACCATATAAATGTAAGAACTTTAATGCAGCGTAACAATCCGTAATTGATGTTGGTTCAGGCGTAGTAATGAGCACCATGTCATCCATTGCCTTTAAAAAAGCAATGACGCCCTCTGTCATTCCTGCTCCCATATCAAAAATTAAGTAGTCATAATCTTGAGAAACGGAGTTAA
Organism: Priestia flexa NBRC 15715; assembly: GCF_001591565.1. Taxonomy (GTDB): domain Bacteria; phylum Bacillota; class Bacilli; order Bacillales; family Bacillaceae_H; genus Priestia; species Priestia flexa. Next base: position 42,479 of record NZ_BCVD01000001.1, read on the forward strand.
ATTGATCAATTAGATAATGCAAATCATTTTGTTTCCACTCAAATAAAGAAGTAATTCCAGAGCCTCCTGCAATATATGAAAGACCCTTTGGTCCTTGTTTGATGACACGCTGAATGGGCCATTTATTCTCTAACATATCCACGATAGTGTAGGTCGAAGCAATTCCCATTAATACGTCAATATTGCCCATTCCAATATCCATATCAAAAAGCAGCACCCGATATCCTTTCTCTTGTAAAGACAATGAAAAGTTCAGCGAAAAATTAGACTTTCCAACTCCGCCTTTTCCACTAATGACTGCTAATGTCTTAGCCTCCGTCCGTTGATTAGAACCATGTTTGACCGCTGCTACCCTTTTTCTTAAAGCTGCTGCTTGATCATTCATGTTTCCAATCTCCAAACAGATAATCCACTATTTTTTCAGCAGTATATTTCTCTAGATCGTCAGGGACATCTTGTCCAATCGTCATAAAAGAAGCTGGCAGCTGACACTCCGTTAGCACATTAATAATTGGACCAAATGTTGTGGTCTCATCTAGCTTTGTCAAAATAATTGAATCAATTGGTATACTACTAAACTGTTGGTAAACTTTACGTAAATCAGCCATTTTTGCCGTCGCTGCTAACACTAAAAAGGTTTCCATGTGTTCATTAAACGACATCATATTGTGGAGGTCATGAATGTATTGGCTGTCTAAAAAGTTCCGCCCCGCTGTGTCTATGAACACAATATCGTATTCATTAAATATCTGAAGCGCTTGCTGAAAATCTTCATTGTTATAGCAAACTTCAATTGGAACATTCAGAATGGACGCATACGTTTTTAACTGATCGATAGCGGAAATACGATATGTATCAGTTGTAATGAACGCAACTCTTTTATTTTGTTCTAAAATACACGACGCAGCTAATTTTGCTAGCGTTGTTGTCTTACCAACGCCTGTAGGACCAACAACGTTAATATATTTCTTTTGAAATACTTTTGAACGTTCTGAATATGATAGGTAATCTTCAAACCAGCTTTTCAGCCATTCAACCACCTGCTTATCGCCTAGCGATGGTGTTGTATAATATAACTCCATGACTTTGTCTCTTACTTCTTTTAACAATCGTTCTTCGATCTCTTGATGTTGCAAATATGAAATAACTTTTTGAACAAGCAACGGATATTCAACAACAGTATTTCTTAATGGGTGCACCGTTGCAATAAGCTGTTTTAATTCATCAACCTGCTTCATAAGCTGTTCATCTGTACGGTTTTTAACGTATTTTTTAGTTTTTTTTACTTGGTCGTCTACCCCAGCAATTACTTCCAACTTCTTTTTAGTAAAGACGCCCATAAATCCACCAACTTTAACAGAACGCGACTTTAAGATCACCGCTTCTGGACCAAGCTCTGCTCGAATAACTTTCATTGCTTCCGGCATTGAAGATGCCACATATTTTTTTACCTTCATGATAAATCAACCACTCCAACGCTCTGAACTTCAATACTTGCTTCTAGTTCGTTATATGATAAAATCGCAACTTGAGGTATATATCTTTCTGTTAGCTGGCGGACATACATCCGTACAGCTGGTGAGCAAAGAACAATCGGTGTTTGATCTTGAAACCCTGCCCCATCAACTTGAGCTACAATATGTTCCACAATGTTTTGGGAAACGTATGGATCCAATGATAAATAGTTCCCATGTTCTGTTTGTTGAACTCCTTCAGCTAGTACTTTTTCAACCTTCCCCGATAGCGTAATGACGCGAAGCAGCTGTTCTCCAGCAGCATACTGGGTGGTAATTTGCCTAGATAATCCTTGACGAACATATTCTGTTAATAGATCCGTATCAGATGTCATCTTTCCATAGTCAGCTAGTACTTCAAAGATAACTGGCAAATTCCGAATCGATACCTGCTCTTTTAATAATTTAGCTAATACTCGCTGGATTTCTCCTACTGAGAGTGGAGATGGGGTAACCTCCTCAATTAAGATTGGATACGACTCTTTTACATGATCAATTAATTGTTTAGTTTCTTGGCGACCTATTAGCTCGTGAGCATATGCTTTAATTACTTCTGTAATATGTGTTGATACCACTGAAGGCGGATCTACTACGGTATACCCAAACATCTCTGCTTGCTCTTTAGTTGCTTCATTAATCCACTTGGCTGGCATTTGAAAGGCAGGCTCAATTGTATCAATGCCTTCTATCATATCGTCACCCATTCCAGGACTAATTGCTAAGTAATGATCGAGCAATAAATCACCTCTTGCCATTTCATTCCCTTTAATTTTTAGCCGATATTCGTTTGGCTGTAGTTGAATATTGTCGCGAATTCTTACAACAGGAATTACTAAACCAAGCTCTAAAGCAAGCTGACGGCGAATCATAACGATACGATCTAACAAGTCGCCTCCTTGATTTGTATCTGCTAAAGGAATAAGACCATAACCAAATTCAAACTCGATAGGATCTACGCTCAATAAATTCACAACGCTCTCAGGACTTTTCATATCATCAGCTGGCACTTCTTCTTCTGATGCGGCTTCTTCGTTTAAAAGAAGTTTTGCTTTTTTAGGAGATAAGTAATAACCTCCTGCTGCTAGTAAAAGTGCTAATGGAAGTGTTAATAAATCATTGATTGGCGTAATGAGGCCAAGAACAGCAATAGTCGCTCCAGTAACATATAGCATTGTAGGAAACGCAAATAGCTGTCCCGTAATATCTTGACTTAAATTCCCTGTAGAAGCTGCTCTTGTTACAATAATACCTGTAGCAGTGGAAATCATTAATGCTGGAATCTGACTGACCAACCCATCACCAACTGTTAATAAAGTAAACGTTTGGGATGCTTCTCCAATGCTCATACCCATTTGCATCATTCCAATAATGATGCCAAATAAAATATTAATTAGTGTAATAACAATACCAGCAATTGCATCTCCCTTTACAAACTTGCTGGCTCCGTCCATTGATCCGTAAAAATCCGCTTCACGCTGAATTTTCTCACGCCTTTGAATGGCTTCTTTTTCGGAAATCATTCCTGCATTTAAATCAGCGTCAATGCTCATTTGTTTTCCTGGCATTGCATCAAGAGTAAAGCGTGCAGCTACCTCTGAAACGCGCTCAGCTCCTTTTGTAATAACTAAAAACTGAATGATAATTAAAATAACAAAAACAACAAATCCTACAAGTGGATTCCCACTGATAACAAAGTTACCGAATGTCTCTACCACACCGCCGGCATTACCTTCACCTAAGATAGCTCTTGTGGTGGATACATTTAACCCCAAGCGAAAAAGTGTCAGCACAAGCAATAACGATGGAAAAACAGATAGCTCAAGCGGCTCTTTCATGTTCATTGATACAAGCAAAACAAGCAGTGCAAGAGATATATTTACCATAATTAACACGCTCAACAACCAAGACGGGAGCGGAATAACAAGCATAACAATAATGAGTACAACACCTATAACAACTGGTAACTCTCTTGCAGACATGAATCATTTCTCTCCTTATTTCTTATAATCTTCAATACTTATACCTTTTTTTGAATGCGATACACATACGCTAAAATCTCAGCTACCGCTTTAAAAAACTCTTCGGGCACCACATCGCCAACTTTCGTTTGTTCATATAAGCCTCTTGCTAAAGGTCGGTTTTCTACCATAATGATTTCATGGCTTTTTGCAACGGCTTTTATCTTTTGAGCTACAAAATCTACTCCGCTTGCCACCACGTATGGAGCATCCATTTTATCTTCATCATATTTTAAAGCAATTGCATAATGAGTTGGATTCGTAATGACAACATCCGCTTTCGGCACTTCTTGCATCATTCTAGACATCGCCATCTCACGTTGTTTCTGCTTAATTTTAGATTTGATGAGTGGATCTCCTTCAACATTTTTATTTTCTTCTTTAATATCTTGCTTTGACATCCGAATGTTTTTTTCAAAATCAAACTTTTGGTACATGTAGTCAAGAACAGATAATAAAAGTAGAACACAAGAGGCTGCAAGGCCCATTTGCAACACTAGTTTTGCTAGCGATACCAGACTGTCTCCGATGCTCCGATGAGATAAAATGAGAACCTCATCAATGTTAATCCATAATACAGCAAACGTAACGGCACCAATTAAGACAATCTTTAACGTTGATTTCAATAGTTCTACAATGGCTCTCATTGAAAAAATTCTTTTAGCCCCTTTAATTGGATCAACCTTCTCCAATTTTGGCTGAAGGGGTTCAGCTGAAAAGAGGACACCCACCTGCATATAATTAGCTGCAAGCGCACCTACCAAGGCAACGAGCATAATAGGTCCGAGTGCATATGCAATTTCAGGAAGAAGGTCTCGTAACAAAATAAACACACTTTCTTCCGTAACTTCCGTTAGCATATATGTCTGAAAAGATTCCTTTATAATGAGCATCATCTTTTCAAGCGTATGCCGAGCTCCGAATATAAAATAGAGAAAAACAAGAAGTAGCATAATGGCTGTCGTGACGTCTTGACTTTTTGCTACTTGTCCTTTTTTTCTAGAGTCTTGCCTCTTTTTAGGCGTTGCCTTTTCCGTTTTTTCTCCCGCAAAAAACTGCAAATCTAACCGAACGAGAAACATTTTTATACTCCTCCTAGTAAATGAACCATCGTTCGCATCGCCTCTAGCATGTATTCAAAGATTAGCTGCATCATATAAAACATACTTCCCATAACCACGATTAGAAAAATAAACGCCACGATGATTTTGAGCGGAAATCCTACTACAAAAATATTAAGCTGAGGTACCGTTCTTGCGACGATTCCTAGTGCTATATCAACAAGAAATAACGCGCCAACAACCGGGAGCGACATTTGAACCGCTAATAGGAACATCATGCTAAATGTTTTAATAATTGTCGTCACAAACAGTTCGGTTCCAACTGAAAATGAAAGCTCGTTAATCTTTAATACTTCATAACTATGATAAACTCCATCTATTAACAAATGATGACCATTGGTCGATAATAAAAAGAGCAGGGCAAAAATATAAAGGTACTGACCGGTAATTGGACTTTGAGCACCCGTTTGCGGATCCATCACGTTAGCGATAGCAAAACCCATTTGAAAATCAATTAACCCACCAGCAATTTGAATTGCCATGATTACGATATATGCAATTAACCCCATCGAAATTCCAACGAGACACTCCTTAATGACAAGAAGCAAAAAGCGATCATCAAGTGGAATAATTGGAAAATCTAGTGTTGTGACTACAACAAGTGATAAAGCTGCCGCTAGCCCTACTTTGTGAAAAGTTGGAACTGTACGATATGAAAAAAGCGGTACCGTAATAAAGAAAGCGGACAATCGTACTAAAATTAAGAGAAATGCCGGATAAACACTGATTAGCTCCACCATCTTTATCCGATATACCTATGTAGGTTTGAAAAGATATTATACGTAAATGACACCATCTTAGATAACATCCATGGCCCAAAAAATACAATTCCTACAAGTACCGCTACAATTTTTGGCACAAAGGCCAAGGTTTGTTCTTGAATCTGAGTTGTCGCTTGAAAAATACTGACAAGCAAACCGACAACGAGTGCTAATAGCAAAAGTGGACCACACACAATTAAGATTGTATATACGCCTTTTTCTGCTAACGAAATGACAAATTCTCCATTCATGTTTTTCACCTATTGAAAACTTATTAATAATGATTTAACGACTAAATTCCAACCGTCTACTAAGACAAAAAGCAAAATTTTAAACGGCAGAGAAATCATCACTGGCGGCAACATCATCATCCCCATCGACATTAATACGCTGGAAATAATCATATCAATGACAAGAAACGGAACAAAGATCATAAAGCCGATTTGAAAGGCTGTTTTTAATTCGCTAATTGCAAATGCAGGAACCAATGCCGTTAATGGAATTTCTTCTACTGAACTTGGTTTATCCATCTCTGCATATTCTAAAAATAACGCTAAGTCTTTCTGCCTTGTATGAGCACTCATAAACTCTTTCATAGGAAGAGATGCTCGATCGTACGCTTCTGTTAAATTAATTTCTTCATTAAATAAAGGCTGCAAAGCTTCTTTATTCACCTGTGAAAACGTCGGTGCCATAACAAAGAATGTTATGAATAAAGCGAGTCCTAACAGTACTTGATTGGGAGGCATTTGCTGAGTGCCTAATGACGTTCGAACAAACGAAAGAACAATAACAATTCGAGTAAAGCATGTCATTAAAATTAAAATACCTGGAGCAATTGATAGAACCGTTAAAAGCAGCAATAATTGGATTGAGGTTGATACATTTTCAGCATCACTAGCATTAAAAATCTCCATCACTTCATTCATGTTGCTTACGGTTCCTTTCTAATTCTTCCAACTTGGTTTTCCGCTTTTTCATCATCTGATTTAACGATTGTGTAAAAGATTTCATACTTTCAACTGAAATAGCTTCCTTTTCTTTTCGTTCAAATAGTGATGGAAGAACCACTTTATATTCACCATCACTGCGTTGATCTTCGTACTTCTTTAACAGCTGCTCCTTGTCTTCTCCAACTACTTCTGAAAGCAGCTCAATATTTTCTCCTACACCTACAACGAACAGCTGCTCACCGACCTTAACAACTTGAACCGATTTACTATTCCCAAGGTTAGTTCCACCTAAATTTTCCACCAGTTGATTTTGCTTTAATACATTTCCTTTTGACTTCACAAATTTTAAGACAACTAGCAATAAGCCAATAACAAATGCAAAAGCAACTAACATTTTCACCACTTCACCAGCGGAAATAGTCGCACCTTGATTGGTATCACTATCACCAACTGCGTTAGGGTCCAACTCTTTTTCACAAGCGCTTGGATTTTCTATACATTCTTTCACTGAATCCGATGTTTCTGCCGCTTGCACGCTTATACTATTTTGAAACAACAGACTTCCAGCGATAGCTAAAATAAATACGATATATCGCAGCAACATTTGCCACCTCTTACCTTTTCATAATACAAAGTGGAGCAGAGCAGCTGCTCCACTTTTTTCTTTATCCTACAGCTTTTGAAATGGCTTCAAGCACACGGTCTGCTTGAAATGGCTTCACAATAAAGTCTTTTGCACCAGCTTGAATTGCATCGATAACCATTGCTTGTTGTCCCATTGCTGAACACATAATTACTTTCGCAGCTGGATTCAGTTGCTTAATCTCTTTTAAAGCCGTAATACCATCCATTTCCGGCATTGTAATATCCATTGTTACGAGGTCTGGCTGATGCTCTTTATAAAGATCGATAGCTTGCATTCCATCAGCAGCTTCCCCCACAACTTCATATCCATTTTTCACAAGAATATCCTTAATCATCATGCGCATAAATGCCGCATCGTCTACAATTAATACTCGTTTACTCATTTTATTTTCCCCCTATATAAAGTTACTTTAATTTATTAATACGATCACGTTGACTAACTATATCCGTCACGCGAACGCCAAAGTTTTCATCAATTACCACTACTTCACCTTTAGCGATTAGCTTGCTGTTAATCAAAATATCGACCGGCTCACCAGCAAGTTTGTCTAACTCAATTATTGACCCCGATGACATCTCTAAAATTTCTTTAACAGTTCGTTTTGTACGCCCTAACTCTACAGTTACTTGAAGTGGTATATCTAACAACATGTCTAAATTATTTGTTTCGGACTGTGATGGTATTTCATTTCCATCAAAAGATGAAAAAGCAACAGGTTGAACATTAACAGGAGCTGCAGGCATAACTGGTTCTTGTTGCAGTGATTCACTCACTTGATTTTGCAAAGGTTGTTGAGATGGCATTTCTTGAACAAGTTCACTCTCTTCTTCTGCGGTCGCAACTGGATTCAGCAGTTCATTTACTAACCCTTTTGCAAAAGGAAGAGATAACAATTGCATAATATTAGAATCGATTAGCGTGCCAACTTTTAGATTGAATGAAACTTTAACTAGCACATCATCCCCTTCTAATAAGTTCGTGCCTTCTCCTTCTGGAAGATCTAAAATATCAAGGCTTGGTGGCGAAATATCTACTTTCTTTTGAAAAATCGTAGACATAGATGTCGCTGCTGAACCCATCATTTGGTTCATCGCTTCTTGAACGGCACTTTGTTTAATTTCATCTAGTAATTCTCCTGGATTTTCACCGTCTCCACCAAGCATTAAATCAGAGATAATAGCTGCATCACTTTGTTTAATAACAAGTAAGTTTCGACCTGAAATTCCTTCTGTATAATGAACTTCTACCGCAACATGCGGATTGGGAAATTCTTCTTTCAGCTCTTCTTTATGAATCAACGAAACATAAGGCGTTGTAATGTCAACTTTTTGATTTAATAAGGTTGACAATGCAGTAGCAGAGCTACCAAATGAAATATTGCCAATTTCACCAAGCGCATCGCGTTCCATCTCTGTAAAGTGTTTACTAATTTCACTTTCTTCTAGGTTGCTATCTGAAGGCATAGGGTCTAATGAAGACGTTCCTTTTAGCAATGCATCGATTTCATCTTGAGAAAGCATATCTCCTGTCATAACGACGTTCCCCCCTTAAACTGATCTAAAATTTGAATCGCCAATTTCCTTTTTAATTGTCCTGGCTGCGCACTAAATTTCGGTACACCTCCAACTTGAACGATGAGAGGTTGATTAACACCTCGGTCCAAGCGAATGATGTCTCCCTTATCTAAAGAAAGGAAATCCTCAATGGATATATCAGTCTGTCCTAGCATCGCAACAACAGGAACGGTTGCACCTTGAACTTGTGTTCGAATCTGCTCAACCTCTAATTCATTTGGCTCTTTTTTAGATGATTGCATCCAATAATGCACTGATAGCTTTGAAATAATAGGCTCCAGCGTAACATGTGGGATACATAAGTTAATCATGCCTGTTTCTTCACCAATTTGTACGCTCAGCGAAATGACTACAACAATCTCATTTGGTGATATAACTTGTAAAAATTGTGGATTAACTTCAAATTCTTCCATTTCTGGATTAATCACAGCAACTGAACTCCAGGCCTCTTCCATAATATCCAGCGTTTTATCTAACAAATTACGAAGTAGTTTTGTTTCAATCTCTGTTAAATTATCTATTTTTTTATTTCCTGCTTCTCCTTTGCCACCTAAAATACGGTCTAGCATCGCGTATGCAATATTCGGGTTTACTTCCATAATTACTCTGCCATCCAGAGGTTCGACTGACATGACATTTAAGACCGTCATGCTCGGAACCGAGCGAACAAACTCTTCATAAGGAATTTGATCTGCTGATACAACTGAAACCTGTGTGATTGTTCGCAGTTGAGCTGAAAGTAATGTTGTTAATAATCTCGCATAGTTCTCATAGATCCTTGTTAAACTTCTAATTTGATCTTTTGAAAACCGTAAGGCTCTTTTAAAATCATAGGACCTGACGCGATTTTTCGTGTTTTCATCTTTTAACTGCTGCGCATCCATCTCTCCTGTCGACAGCGCAGACAACAGTGCGTCAATCTCGTTTTGAGACAATACATCACCGGCCAAAAACCTCACCTCCTACCTGCCATTTTTCCATTATTGTAGAACCTTGGAGGTCGTATAAATCTTCACCACATGCCCAGTCTCAATCGAGCTATCGATCTGTTTTGAAATTCGCTCTTCAAGCGCTTCTAAACCTTTTTTTCCCTCGAAATCTTCAGCTGTCATCTCCGATAGTTCTTTAATAATAATGTCTTTTACTTGAAACTCTCTTTTCTGTAGTTCTTCAGCTGCTTTTTTGCTATCCATTTGAATTTTAAATGATAGGCTAATATAATTATTGCTTTTTAAATTTGTTTTAATATCAGCAATGTCAACAGATGAATCAATTACTTCATCAATGGAAGGCGCAGCTTCAGCCGCCGGCTCGCTTGCTAACTTTAGCGTGACAATGACCCCAACACTCCCAATCAATGTTAAAGACAATAAAATAATGATCATAGTGCCAACTAACTTATTTTTAAACACAGCTTATTCCTCCATATCGCGCCGAAGTCCTAACACATTAATCGATTGATAATAAGCGCATACCTTTTCATTCACTTCAGCAATCGACTCTTTTACAACCAACTTTTTATTGTTGGTTAATGTAATAGTTGTGTCAGGAAACGATTCCACTTGCTCTATGTAAATTGCATTTAGCGTAAATTGTTTTCCATTTAACCTTGTTAAAGTCACCATAATTGATAAAAAGCCAAGCTGATCAGCTCAGCTTCTTTCCTCCTAGGCTATCAGTTTATCGTTTTAAGTTGACAAGTTCTTGTAAGATTTCATCAGAAGTTGTAATGATTCGAGTATTCGCTTGGAAACCACGCTGAGATACAATCATTTCCGTAAATTCTTCCGATAAGTCAACATTAGACATCTCTAAAGCACTCGATACAAGCGTTCCTGTTCCGTTTACTCCCGGTTCACTTAAATCAAAAAATTCTGTACCATCAACTTTTGCGCTACCTGAATTGGCTGTTTCAGCAAAGAGATTACCTCCTACCTTTTCAAGGCCATCATTGTTTGAGAATTTTGCTAATCGAACTCTACCCGCTATTTGTAAAGCACCGTCTGAATCAACATAATTTACGACTCCATCTTGACCAATGCTAAAACTTTTAGCTGTATCTGGAATATTTATTGCCCCTATAAACTCCGTTTCATTTCCATTAACGTCATAAACAGAACCAATAAGGTAAAGGCCTTCAGCTGTTACGATGTTTCCACCTTCATCTAAATAAAAATTACCTGCTCGTGTATACAGTGGTCTATCAATTGTTTGGCCATCTGCCCCATTAGCTACAGTAAAGAATCCTTCTCCTGAAATAGCTAGATCAAGTGGGCGACCTGTTGGCTGAATGCTTCCAGAAGTATGTATCGTATCAATTGTTCCAATTTGAGACCCAAGCCCTACCTGCTTTGGGTTCACTCCGCCTCGATCCGCTCCCGGTGCACTCGCTCCTGCTATTTGCTGACTAACTAAGTCTTTAAACGTTGTACGCCCTTTCTTAAATCCGTACGTATTAACATTTGAAATATTATTACCGATTACGTCTAGCTTGGTTTGAAAATTTTTCATTCCACTAATTCCAGAATACATTGAACGTAACATGTAACTTCCCCCTTATTTATAGTGTTCAACGAGTGACAGACAAAATATCGTCAAGAGTTAAAGTTGTATGAGACTCATCATCTAACATAAAAGTAAGCTTGCCGTCCTTTACAGAAGTGGCTTTCACAACAGCTTCGCTTTCTTTATTCGTTTCATCTACCCAAGAAACCGTCTTACCAATAAGCTCGCTACCTTTTAGAATTGGAGATTCACTTTGAACTACTTGTAAAAATTTCTCCATCGATGTACTCATATTTGTCATTTGTTCTAGTGTTGAAAACTGAGCCATTTGAGAAATAAACTCCTTATCTTCCATAGGACTAGTTGGATCTTGATTTTGTAATTGAGTAATTAAAATCTTTAAGAAGTCATCTTTTCCAAGCGAGCTTGTTCCTGTTTGCTTTTGCTGCACGGGCTGATTTGCCAAATACAAATCAGACTGAACCTTATTTGTCATATACATCACCTACACATTGTAGTTAATTAACGCTTCTTCTAATGAGTGAGAAAAGATTTGATTAGTTTCGTCTTTTTCGTCTTTTTCGTCTTTTTCGTCTTTTTCTTCAACTCGTTTTTCTTGCTGCTTTTGTTCTTGATGTTCTTCGCCGTTAGTCATCCATTGTTCTGCTGTGTGAAAAACGTCAATTTTATCTACTTGCACCTGCTGACTAATAAGCGTTTGTTTCAAAGCCCCTAGCTGAGTATCTAAGAGATCTTTTGTCTGAGCAGATGATGCGATAATACGAGCGACAGTCTCATGGTTTCGCTGCAGTAGTTCAATTTGAATGGAGCCTAGCCTTTCAGGGAAGAGCTTTAAAACTAGCTTCGTTTGAGACGCATTATGCTGAAAAGAAGCTTTCACTAATAGCTCTTGTACCTGCTTCATCACCTGTGATGCCTGCATATCTTTGGGCAAATTCGTATTTACATGAAACGATAGCTGCTGCAACTTACTCATTTCACCCGGTACAAACGTCACTTTATCAACAGGAATTTTTTGCTTACCTAACTCATCCGTTTCCATGCTTATTAATTGTCTAGTTGGCAGTGAGTGATTATCACTTGCTGAAGCAATTTTTTGTGTAATCAGTTCAATAAGCTGTTTCATTTCTTTACGAGAAAACTGAACAGATTGTATCTCAGGCTGCTGCAGCTTTTCTTGCAATGCTTTTAGTTGACTGGATTCCACTGGAACAAGCTCTCGCAAGGTTTGAAAAAACTGTTGAAATTCCTTAACGAAATTTTTTGCACTTTCTGGCAATGTGACATCCGCTAAGTATGCCTGCAAATTCGTAGCATTGGAAAGCAATTGCTTCAGCTTAGATTCTTTTACTCCGCTTGTAGGGAGCTGTTGAATAAGATCAACAAAAGGCTTAAATAAAATACTTTGCTCTTCATTTTCTATCTTTTCAACATTCCCTTCTTCTAAATGAAGCTCAAGAAGCGCCAAGAATTCAGCCAAATCTTCGTTATCATCTACGTTCATCATTTGATTGTTCAAAGGCTGACTAATAGAATGACTGTTCGTGCTGAGATTATCAGTCGTTTCCAGCTCTCCGAATAGCATTGCTTGAAATAAAAAAGAATGTTCTTTCTTAACTGTACGATCTACGTTTTGCTTCTCATTCATAACTGGAAGCATAGGCTGCATAGCTACCTTCATTCTTTCACCTCCATTACTCACTTAACGGCTCAGCTAGTAAGCTTGTATAGCGAGCTGCAACGGCAGGGTCCATCTTTTCTAAGACTTTCGTGCGTGCATCCGTTTTTAACGCTTTTAGCAGCAAGATTGCTTCATTTTCTTTTAATTCGGTAAAAATGAGAGCTGCTTTCGTCGGGTTCATCTTTTCATAAGTAGAGACAATGTCTTTCTGTTTATCGTCTCCACCGTCTTGTTCTTGACTAGCAACATCTTTCTCATCTTCTGAATCTCTAATCTTAATTTTTAACTCATCAATCTCGCGCTCTTTAGCCGTTATTTTTTCTTCTAAACTTCTAATATTGTCTTCTTTCTTTTGAAGCTTTTCATTCAGGCTCTTTATTTGATTTTCTAACTCTTTATTCGCCTGTTGCTGATTAGTAGATTTTAAGCTTTCATTATCGTCTCCTATTAAAGGAAGAGATGAAGTTACCGACGAGATTTTCTCTTGAACATCGACTCCACTAATTGTTAGACCAATATAAATAGCTGTAATAATAAACAGCAGGGGTATAAAAATAATAAACAAGAAGACTTGCCACTTACTATTTCTTTTTTCTTCTATTTCTTCATATTCATCTTGCTTTTTTCTAGCCATCTTCTCACCTAATTTCTGTGTAGCATAAACTGTTGCAGAGAAATCTCATCCATTTGCTTACTTTCCGCATCACCCTGAGTTTTTAGGTAGCTTGTATAGCTTTTGTCTTTAAGCTTTTCATACTTTTTGCACTCAATATTTTTTTCTTGAAGCTTCAGCTCTTTCATACTCATCTGCTGTCGCGCCAACATGACGTCTCGCTGGAGCCTGGCAATCGTCGCCTCAATGCTTTCAAGCGCTTGTTGAAAAAATTTAATCTCGCTAACCGCTAAACCACTTTTAAGCTTTTTTGCCTGAAGTTCAAGCATTTCTTCTTTCTGCTTGAGCTTATCGTAAAGCCTCTGCCCGACTTGCTCGAAATATTGAACTGATTCATTATATTGAGCCAATAAACGATTTTTTTCATCTTGCTTAACCGTCATGACTTTTGCTAACTTAAACTGATACGTCACGTTCGTTCACCTTTCTGAAAGAGCTGTTTTAGTATCTCTACGCTATCTTTAAGCGTGGGATGTTCACTCGTTTTTTGCTTTAAAAATGAAATAAGTTCTGGATAATATAAAATTGCTTCATCAATTTCAGCAGAGGAACCTCTTTTGTAAGCTCCGATATTAATAAGGTCTTCTGCTTCAATATATGTAGAAAGTAATAACCGTAGCTTTTCAGCACTTATTTTATGATTTGCTTCTACAATATGATTCATAACGCGGCTAACACTTTTGAGCACATTAATGGCTGGATATTGACCTTTATTAGCTAAATTCCGATCCAATACAATATGCCCATCAACAATTCCTCGAACCGTATCAGCAATCGGTTCATTCATATCATCACCGTCAACTAATACCGTATAAAATGCCGTAATAGAGCCTTGTTCAGTAGTACCTGTTCTTTCTAATAGGCGAGGTAATGAAGCAAAAACCGATGGTGTGTATCCTTTGGTTGTGGGAGGTTCTCCCACTGCTAAACCAATTTCTCGCTGCGCCATAGCAACGCGCGTAACGGAATCCATCATCATCATGACGTTAAGCCCTTGACTTCGAAAGTATTCTGCAATAGATGTAGCTGTATAAGCCGCCTTCATTCGTAATAGTGGAGGCTGATCAGAAGTTGCGACAACGACAATTGAATTTCTCAAACCTTCCGAACCAAGGTCTCTCTCAATAAACTCACGGACTTCTCGACCACGTTCCCCTACTAATGCAATGACGTTGATATCTGCATTCGTGTTTCTCGCAATCATTCCCATAAGCGTACTTTTCCCAACTCCACTTCCTGCAAAGATTCCAATCCGCTGACCCTTGCCAACTGTAAGCAAACTGTCGATTGCTCGAACCCCTACTTCAATTGGTTCAGAAATTGGTGGGCGTTGCAATGGATTAGGAGGTTCCTGTTCAGTTAACACTGATGGAAGATAGCTAGGTAAGCTAGTTCCATCAAGTGGATTTCCTAGGGAATCTAGTGCTTGACCAATTAGCTCAGGTCCTACTTTTACTTGAAGCGGTTTTTCAGTTGTTTCCACGATGCAACCAGGTCCAATATATCGAACAGATGTATAGGGCATTAAAATGACATGTTCATCTTTAAATCCAACTACTTCTGCTTGAATTCGCTCACAAGTATCCTTTAAGTGGATATAGCAAACATCACCAATGGAAGCTTGTGGTCCTCGTGATTCAATCATCATTCCAATAACTCGGTTAACTTTCCCATATCGTTTAAACGAAGAGATATGAGCTATCTCAGGAATAAGCTGCTTCACTTTCACTTTGCTTTTCCTCCATTAAACGTAGTTTCAATTTCTTTTTTAGCTCCGTTAACTGACTATCAACCGATGCATCGAGCTTTCCATACATCGACTCAATAATGCAATGTTCATCTGTCAAATTTTCATCTGCGTATATGAATAAGCTAGCTTCTCCATTCAATATATCGAACAATTGCTGTTTATTTTCACAAACCATTTCATAATGGCAAGGTGCCACAAAGACTCGAAGCTCTTTGCTCTCTCTAACTTCCTTTATTGCGTGCTTAACCAGTGATACAAAACTTTTCTCATTTTTATGTTGAAGATTTTGCCCAATGACTTTCTCAGCAAGTGTAAAGCCAAGCTCTAAGATAACCTCTTCAGCTTGAGAAAGGTAATCGGTATAATCTTTTTTAGCTACGTTAACAGCCGTACGGGCTTCTTCTATAAGCGATGTATAGTCCTCATATCCAGCCTGTTGACCTTCACTATACCCAGCGTTAAAACCCTTTTTCTTCTCTGCTTCATATAGCTGTATTTTTTCATTCTCCCACTGCTGTCGCTCTGCTTCAATTTGCTGTCTTGCTTCTAATAGTCTTGCTTCAGCTTCTTCATAAAGACGTGTAGACGCTTCTTTTGCTTCAGTAAGAATTTTGTCAGGGCATTCATTCTTTGCTGTCTGACCATTTGAATTGATCAAATTTCTCCCACTAAATAATGGCTTGATTTCGATTGTTTTGGCTGAATCATGTACGTGATTTGCATAGGTAGATTTAATGATACTAGACAATAATATCGTCTCCTCCACCTCTTGCAATGACTACTTCTCCCATATCTTCTAATCTACGAATAGCCGCCACAATGCGAGACTGAGCTTCTTCCACATCTTTTAAACGGACTGGTCCCATATACTCCATTTCTTCTGTAAACGTGTCTACCATTCGCTTGGACATGTTGCGGAATATAATATCTTTTACTTCTTCGCTTGCTACTTTTAAGCTCAATAGCAAGTCTTCGTTTTCAACCTCACGAACGACACGCTGGATGGAGCGGTTATCCAACGTCACAATATCTTCAAAGACAAACATACGCTGTTTAATCTCTTCCGCAAGCTCTGGATCTTGAATTTCTAGAGTATCAATAATAATTTTCTCTGTTGCACGATCCACGCCATTTAACACTTCAACCACCGTCTCGATTCCACCAGTATGGGTGTAATCTTGCGTCACCGTTGTCGAAAGCTTTCTTTCTAAAATTTGTTCTACTTCACTGATGACTTCTGGAGATGTGCTATCCATTGTAGCAATTCTTCTCGCAATATCACCTTGACGCTCTTGAGGTAAAGATGACAAAATTTGCCCAGCTTGAGCTGGCTCTAAGTATGATAAGATCAAAGCAATCGTTTGCGGGTGCTCATGCTGAATAAAATTTAAAAGCTGCATTGGTTCTGCTTTACGCGCAAAATCGAATGGTCGAACTTGCAAAGATGAAGTTAAACGATTAATAACCATTATTGCTTGTTCAGGACCTAAAGCTTTTTCCAACACTTCTTTCGCATAAGTAATGCCGCCTTTTTCAATATAATTCTGAGCAATTGTCATTTGCTCAAATTCTTTTAAAACGGCTTCTTTAACCGCAGGCTCTACCTTTCGCATTGAAGAAATCTCAAACGTTAGCTGTTCAATTTCGTCTTCGCTTAAATGCTTATAGACGGAAGCGGATGCATCAGGACCAAGGGAAATTAATAAAATAGCTGCTTTTTGCTTACCTGTTAATTCACTTTTACTTACCACTTTCGCCACTATACTCCCTCCTACTCCTCACTAATCCACGTGCGCAATAGCTTTGCGAATTCATCTGGCTGCTCACCTGCAAGCTCTTCTAGACGTTTTCTTGACTGCTGCTCTTCACTTAGGACAGGAGGCTTTTGAATGGTTTCAACTGAATCTTCATACTCTTCTTCATATTCATAGAACTCTTCTTCAGAATCTTTTCTACGCTTTAACAATAAGAATAGTAGTGCAAGAATAACTAGTAATAAGCCACCACCTACAAAATATAGCCATGTTGGGATTCCGCTTTGCTGTTGATTAACGGCTACTTTCTGTTCTTGGAACGGCTGTACGGAGACTACAATTTTGTCTGCAACCTGATTATCAGTTAACTCAGCACCTTGTTCATCCTTTGAAATTGACGTACGAACAATCGTGCTTAAAACTTGCTGAATGTCATCCTCTAAATTCTCTGCTAGTTCACCTTCACCGTTTGCATTAGAAGGGTCAATCATTACTTGAATTCCTAAGTCACGAACTTTATAAGGACTCTCTACAATTTCTTTACGAATTCTATTTACTTCGTTGTTGATTCGTTCTTCTGCCTTTTCATAGTCTCCACTGTCGGTACTTCCACTTTCTACATAGTTGGTTGTATCTTCTTCACCGGTCCCTGCAACCCCACCATCTTCAGGTTTCTTTCCCGTAAACGTTTCATTGATTCGCTCCACGCTTACTGCGATTCCTTCCATGTTTTCTTTATCTACAGGTTCCACTAAATTTTCTTCTCGATTTTCCTGTGTAAAGTCAACATCAGCTGTAACTGAAACCATTACTTTGTCTTGTCCAACTAATCTACCTAACATTTGTTGAACTTGGCGCTGAACATCACGTTCAATTTCCTTTTTAATACCATGCTGAGTAGCAAAACTAGATGAATTAGACATTTCGTCACTGCTTTTCAAGTCAAAATATTCAAAGTTTTGATTCATAATTACGATATTATCAGTAGGTAAATTTGGAACACTTTTTGAAACCAAATGATAGAGAGATTTTATTTGTCCCTCATCAAATTTGTAGCCTGGCTGTGTATTTAAAACAATTGATGCTGAAGCTTCTCCTTGCTGATCCTTCACCCAAACACTTTCTTCTGGCAAGGTAATCATCACGTTCGCATTATTGACACCTTGGATATTTTTCATCAGATTAGCTATTTCGGTTTGCATAGCTTCCAATTTAACAACGTTAAACTCATTGTCCGTCATACCAAATCCAGCATTTTGCCCAAAGAAAGAATAATCAATGCTCCCACTGTCTGGTATACCTTGTGCAGCAAGATCCACCTTTAATGAGTCAACATGTTGTTCCGGTACTGAAATAACCGTTCCATTTTCTGAGATTTCAGAAGGTATTTTTCTTGTATCCAGCTCCGCTTTAATTTGACCTGTTTCCTGTACAGATAAATTGCTGTAAAGGGGAACAAACTTCTCATTGGTTGCTACTAAAGAAATAGCAATAAGGGCAATTAGCAGCGCCAAGGGGCCGCCGATGATCAAACCTTTTTGAACCTTAGTGCGCTTTGACCAGAACGCACCTATTTGATTTTTATAGAGTGCTAGTTTTTCATTCATTACAATCCTCCGGCTATTGCTTGTTTTCTATCTAGGGATGAAATAACCGCTTTTTAGCTAAAACCGTTTACTACATTTGCATACGCATCATTTCTTGATATGCTTCAACAGCTTTATTACGTATTTCAATTGTCGTCTGCATCGCAATACTGGCTTTTTGTGATACAATCATGACATTATGTAAATCAATTTTTTCTCCACGAGCTAACTTTTCTGTGGCTAGATCTGATGCCTTTTGTGCGTTGTTTACTTGGTTTAACGACTCTTTTAAAAAAGTTGAAAATTGACCGTGAGCTTCTTTAACGGTTCCTGTGTTCGATATTTTCTCAGTTAGTACAGGCATTTGATGTTGAATCCCTTGAATCATACTGCTTCACCTTACTTTCCTATTTCCAATGCTTTCAATAATAAATTTTTATTTGCGTTTAACACCGTAATATTTGCTTCATAGGATCTTGTTGCACCAATTAAATCTGTCATCTCTTTTAATGGATCCACATTGGGAAGCTGAACATACCCATCTTCATTTGCGTCAGGATGCGTTGGGTTATACACAAGTTTAAAAGGAGATTGATCTTCTGTTATGAACTTAACTTTCACACCGCCCGCTGACCCTTTACTCATTTCATTTTGTAGCAACGAAGAAAAACTTGGACCACCGTTTGATTGGAGCGAAACCACTTTTCTGCGATACGGCTGCCATTCTCCATTTACAAGTTCACTTCTTGTTGTTTCGGCATTCGCCATATTAGAAGAAATAACATCCATTCGTAGTCGATTAGCAGTTAAAGCTGACCCAGATATGCTGAGATTTTGAAATATTGACACCTCTACTTACCTCCTCTAATGACAGTTTGTAGAGAATTAAATTTACCGTTAAGTCGATCAATTAATGCTTCATAGTAAATTTGATTTTCTGCCATTGTCGTCATTTCTTTATCTAAATCAACCCCATTGCCGTTTTCTTGGTATGTATGACTTGTTCTTGAAATAACAGCTGCTTGTTCGGATGATTTTGAGAATTCAATATGTTTTTCGTTCGTACGGTATGCTTTCAATGAATATTGAAGCTCTGATTGAAATTGATTCTTCCGAGATACATCTTTAGCCTTATAGTTTGGCGTATCTACATTTGCAATGTTTTGAGAAATTGTTTGCTGCTTAAGCGTTGAATAATTCAGACCTTGCTCTAATGACTGAATTGTTCCTGAAAATAAACTCATATAGGACACCTACTTACCGCGTTTAATTTTCTGACAAATTTCGACTTTTCTACCATAAAGCCTATTGTAAAAAAAAGTATGCTTCTTGTCTATACCTAATAAGCAACTTTTGTACTACATTACTAAAATTTATCATTGAATTTACAAATCTATTTTAACACCTTCAAAATAAATCCGGGCGCTTTTTTCGACAAAATACACCAAATATAATTAATAAGTCTCTGATAAATGACATTAAAAGTAATTTAATTAATTCTTAAACACTAAAATAATCAAAGTTAATCGTTTTTTTGTATAGTCTTAAAGAATTATATTTATTCAAATTAACTAGTTCTTTATGGACTATTTATATTTTAATTAAAAATGGTAATAGTTCTATTAACTCGCATTTTATATAAAAGAGGTACTTTTTTAGGATGGCGATCTTAACAAAAAAAAGAGACCTTTGACTGCTAATCAAAGATCTCTTTATTCTAACGATTAGTTTGATTTTAATTTTGCTAATTCAACAAGAAACTTGCTGTTTAATACTTTAATGTACGTTCCTTTCATTCCTAAAGAACGCGACTCAATTACACCCGCACTTTCAAGCTTACGAAGTGCATTTACAATTACAGAGCGTGTAATCCCTACACGGTCAGCAATTTTGCTTGCTACTAATAAACCTTCATTACCGTTTAGCTCTTCAAAGATATGCTCGATTGCTTCTAATTCACTGTACGATAGTGAACTAATTGCCATTTGAACAACCGCTTTGCTACGCGCTTCTTCTTCAATCTCTTCCGCTTTCTCACGAAGAATCTCCATACCGACTACAGTTGCACCATATTCAGCTAGAATTAAATCATCATCTGCAAAGTTACGATCTAAACGAGCTAATACTAGCGTACCTAACCTTTCCCCTCCACCGATGATTGGAACGATTGTTGTTAAACCAGCTTCAAAAAGCTCTTTGTTTTCAACAGGGAACGCTGTGTATTCACTATTAATATCTAAGTTTGAAGATGTTTCAGAAATGTTGAATAAGTTTTGTGTATACTCTTCTGGGAATTGACGCGCTTCTAACATGCCTTTCATGCGGTCATTTTCAATCTGTTGCTTAACTGCGATTCCTAATAACTTACCGCGACGACTAACAACAAATACATTCGATTCAATAACTTCACATAAAGTTTCAGCCATTTCTTTAAAGTTTACGGGCTTGCCTGCAGCCTTTTGTAACATCGCATTAATCTTTCTAGTTTTTCCTAATAAATCCATTATCTTTGTTCCTCCTGAAATCTCTATTCTATACCTATAAAATAAATTGACTTAAATCTTTATTTTTTGCAATCTTCTCTAACTTACTTTCCACGTATTGAGGAGTAATAACAATCTTTTCTAACGTAACTTCTGGCGCTTCAAATGATAGGTCTTCAAGCAGTCTTTCCAGAATAGTATGAAGTCTTCTTGCCCCAATGTTATCCGTGTCTTGGTTAACTTGAAAGGCAATTTCTGCAATCTTACGTATAGCATCGTCAGAAAATTCAATTTGTATACCTTCAGTTTCCAATAATGCTACATATTGTTTTAATAGTGCATTATCTGGTTCAACTAAAATACTCATAAAATCTTCTACCGTTAGTTTTGTCAACTCAACACGAATTGGAAAACGCCCTTGTAATTCCGGAATTAAATCCGAAGGCTTGGAAACATGGAACGCCCCTGCAGCAATAAATAAAACATGGTCTGTCTTAATTGCTCCATACTTTGTTACAATTGTAGAACCTTCTACAATTGGTAGAATATCACGTTGTACACCTTCACGTGATACATCCGCTGAAGATGAGTTACCGCTCTTTTGAGCAATTTTGTCAATTTCATCAATAAAGACAATTCCATACTGTTCTGCACGATGAATTGCTTCTTGCGTTACTTCATCCATATCAATTAGCTTTTGAGCTTCTTCGTTTGTTAACACTTTACGAGCTTCTCTCACCGTAAGTTTACGCTTTTTCTGTTTCTTTGGCATAAAGTTACTTAAAGCATCTTGCATATTCATCCCCATCTGTTCCATACCCGAACCTTGCAGCATATCAAACATAGAAGGCTGTTGTTCTTCTACCTCAATTGTTACATAATGATCCTCAAGTTCTCCAAGGGCTAACTGATGGGCAATTTGCTTGCGCTTTGTTTCAACATTTACTTCTTCTTCTTGTTCTGCTTGAGTATCGGCTTGCTGTGAATTATTGGAGAAAATCATTTCAAATGGATTCTTAAATGTCTGCTGCTTTTTCTTGCTTGGAACTAAAAGCTCAACAAGACGCCTATTGGCATTTCTTTGAGCACTGTCGGATACAGAAACCATTTTTTCTTCCTTCACTAAACGAACAGATGTCTCAACTAAATCACGAACCATCGATTCTACATCACGACCAACGTAGCCAACCTCTGTAAACTTTGTTGCTTCTACCTTAACGAAAGGTGCACCAACAAGCTTTGCAAGCCTGCGCGCAATTTCCGTTTTACCAACACCAGTTGGCCCAATCATTAAAATATTTTTGGGAACAACTTCGTCTTTCAAAGCTTCGTTTAATAAACTACGTCGATAGCGATTCCTTAGCGCAACCGCAACCGCTTTTTTTGCACTTGTTTGGCCAACAATATACTGATCAAGCTTTTCAACAATTTGTCGAGGCGTTAAATGAGAATTCATAGAAAATCCCCTTTCCTACAGTTCTTCTACAATAATTTGATTATTCGTATACACACAAATCTCACTTGCAACATCCAAAGCAGCTTTTGCAATTTCTTTTGCAGTTAAATGTTCTCCAGCATGCTGTTTTAATGCACGGCCAGCCGATAATGCATAATTCCCACCAGAACCGATAGCTAAAATCCCATCATCAGGCTCAATGACCTCACCTGTTCCCGAAACCAATAGTAAGCTATCTTTGTTCATCACAATCAGCATAGCTTCTAGTTTGCGTAAAACTTTATCACTTCGCCATTGTTTTGCTAATTCAACTGATGCGCGCTGTAAATTGCCGTTATACTCTTCTAATTTACTCTCAAACATTTCAAACAGTGTGAACGCATCAGCAACTGAACCTGCAAATCCAGCCAAAACCTGTCCTTGAAATAAGCGACGTACTTTTTTAGCTGTATGTTTCATCACAACAGCATTTCCAAACGTCACTTGCCCATCACCTGACATAGCACATTGACCATTATGTTGAACGGCAAAAATCGTTGTAGCATGAAATGTAGACATAATAACTAACTCCTCCTTCTATGCACGAGGATGATGATTCATATATACTGTTTTTAACCGATCCTTCGTTACATGCGTATATATTTGAGTTGTGGATAAATTTTCATGACCAAGTAGCTCTTGAACCGTACGTAAGTCGGCTCCTTCATTTAATAAATGCGTAGCAAAGGTATGACGTAAAACGTGAGGACTAATATGTATGTTCTCTGCCGTTTTATTCATGAGTTTTTCAATAACTAAGCGAATACCTCTATCCGTCAATGTTGTTCCGCGATTATTTAAAAAGAGCGCATTCGTATTGGTAGCGCTTTTGCTTTTCAACTGCACTCGCCCATTCTGTATATATGTATGAAGAGAGTCTTTTGCATATTTACCAAATGGAACGTAACGCTGTTTTTTTCCTTTTCCATGCACAAGAAGCGTTTGAAGTGAAAAGTCAATATCACTAAGCTGAATGGCTGCGCATTCGCTCACACGAATTCCCGTAGCATACATTAATTCAAGGAGCGCTTGATTACGCTGGCCAAGCGGCGTAGTAAGATCATTTAACTCAAACAGTTTCATCAGCTCTTCCGCATAAAGAAAGCGTGGCGTATACTGATCTTTTTTCGGCAATGAAACAAGCGCAAACGGATTTTCAACCACTATTTGTTCACGATACAAATATCGATAAAGGCTTCGTAAACATGAAATCTTTCTCGACATTGATTTTTTTGAATATGACTTTTCATATAACCTTGTTAAAAACAGTCTTGCATCTGCATATGTAACATCTTGTAAATTTTGTATTTGTTCTGCTTCTAAAAAAGAGATGAATGACTCAATATCTTTTTTATAGCAATCAACTGTATATTGTGAATAGTTCTTTTCAATTTGTAAATATTCTAGGAAGGAATTTAAAGAAACTTTAACAAATTCCACTCATATCACCTCACAAGGGCTACTAAATATTATCACAATTCAGTAGCCCTTGCAAACAATTTCGTTATTTTGTTGTAAAATTCTGAATAGTTTCTAATGCTCTTGTAGCGAGCGCTTCATTTCGCTCTTTTTTGTTTTTAATACGGACTTCTAGCTCTTTAAACAAGCCAAAGTTTGCGTTCATCGGCTGGAAATTTTTAGCGTTTGTATGCGTAATATAGTGAGCCATACTTCCAATTGCTGTTTCTTGAGGTAGGACAACTAACTCTTCTCCTAAAACGTAACGGGCTGCATTCATTCCAGCCATTAGACCGCTAGCAGCAGATTCAACATAGCCTTCTACTCCCGTCATCTGACCAGCAAAGAACAAATCTTCACGTTCGCGATATTGGTAAGTTGGGCGAAGTAGTTTCGGAGAGTTAATGAACGTATTGCGGTGCATTACTCCGTAGCGAACAACTTCAGCATTTTCAAGGCCAGGAATTAAGCTTAATACCTCTTTTTGAGCTCCCCACTTTAAGTGCGTTTGGAAACCAACGATATTATAAAGCGTTCCTGCTGCATCGTCTTGGCGTAATTGTACAACAGCGTAAGGTCGTTTACCGGTTTTGGGATCTTCTAACCCTACAGGCTTAAGTGGTCCAAACAACATCGTTTTTTCTCCACGCGCTGCCATTACTTCAATTGGCATACAACCTTCAAAGTAGATTTCCTTTTCGAACTCTTTTAAAGGTACTACTTCAGCATCAATTAATGCTTGGTGAAACTTCGTAAACTCTTCTTTTGTCATTGGGCAGTTTAAATAAGCTGCTTCACCTTTATCATAACGTGATTTTAAATATACCTTGTCCATATCAATGCTGTCTTTTTCAATGATTGGAGCCGCCGCGTCATAAAAATAAAGATAGTCTTCACCTGTTAAAGTACGTAGCTGTTCTGATAAATCTTTTGATGTCAATGGACCTGTTGCAATAATTGTTGGGCCTTTTGGAATTTCCGTAATTTCTTCGTGTACAACTTCGACATTCGGGTGATTTTTTACACTTTCCGTTACGCGCGCTGCAAACTCATGACGATCTACAGCTAAAGCGCCACCTGCCGGAACTGCGCACGCATCTGCTGATTCAATAATAATTGAGTCTAGCTTACGCATCTCTTCTTTTAATACTCCAACTGCATTTGTTAAAGTATTGGCACGAAGTGAGTTACTACATACTAATTCAGCAAATTTATCTGTATGATGCGCTGGTGTCTGCTTTACCGGACGCATTTCATAAAGTCTTACTTTTAATCCTCTTTTCGCAATTTGCCAAGCGGCCTCGCTTCCAGCAAGACCAGCACCAATTACGTTAATTACTTGTTCTGTCATGTTCAATCCTCCAACTAAAATATCAAACAAAGAAGTATTATAACATACCTTTTTTCTGTTTGTTTAATCGTTTATCTCCACTCGCTGCTACTTTTTTTCTCAAAAAAATACGACGCCATGTAAATGAGTCGCTAAGAACGTTTCCATTTTAGCACACTACCTCATGTCGTCGCACTTATATCCTTCATAATAATCAATCATTCATCGTTACAATTTATTCTAAATAACTAACCGCGCTTCTTATTGTTGCGTTTCTTCCTTATAATCACAGCTTGTGCAAACTACTTGCGTTCCTTTTTTCTGCTTTTTCTCTACAAGTAAGCTCTCACACTTTGGACACTTTCTAGCAATTGGCTTATCCCAAGAAATGAATTCACAGCTTGGAAAACGATCACAGCCATAGAAAGTACGTTTTTTCTTGGACTTACGTTCTACGATGTTCCCTTCTTCACACGTCGGGCACTTTACGCCAATTTCTTTGACAATTGGCTTTGTATTACGACATTCTGGAAAGTTTGAACATGCCATGAACTTTCCATAGCGCCCCATTTTAAATACCATTGGTGATCCACAAGCTTCACAGTCTTCTCCAGCAGGTTCGTCTTTGATCTCTACTTCACGCATTTCTTTTTCTGCTTTTTCAAGCCTCTTTTCAAAATCGCGATAAAATTCGTCAATAACCTTAACCCACTGTACGCTTCCTTCTTCCACCTTATCAAGGTCCGTTTCCATTTTAGCTGTGAATTCAACATCTAAAATTTCAGGGAAAAATTCTAAAATAAGTTCTAGCACAATCCCACCAAGTTCCGTTGGTACAAAGCGCTTGTTCTCTAAAGCAACATATCCGCGTTTTTGAATCGTATCAAGCGTTGGTGCATAGGTGGATGGTCTTCCTATCCCTAATTCTTCAAGCGTTTTAACTAATCTCGCTTCCGTATAACGCGGTGGTGGCTGTGTGTAATGCTGCTTTGGCTCAATATCTTTTGAATAAGCTGTTTCCCCTTCTTCTAAGTTTGGAAGCTGCTTTTCTTTTTCTTCGACTTGGTCATCGCTACCTTCTACATATAGCTTCATAAACCCAGGAAACTTCACTTTTGACCCATTTGCTCGAAACGTTACGTCACCATTTTTTAAATCAACAGCCATTGTATCCATTACGGCCGAAGACATTTGGCTTGCTAAGAAGCGTTCCCAAACAAGCTTGTATAAACGAAACTGATCTCTTGATAAAAATTCCTTCACATCTGCAGGTTTACGCATTGCCGAAGTAGGACGAATTGCTTCGTGAGCATCTTGTGAGTTGGCTTGCTTCTTTTCTTTTTTCTTTTCTTGTGCTAAATAGTCATTGCCATATGCGTTTAAAATGTACTCTTTTGCTTCTTCTTGCGCTGTTTCAGAGATACGGGTTGAATCGGTACGCATGTACGTAATTAAACCAACGGTTCCTTCTTTCCCTAAATCAATACCTTCGTATAGCTGCTGAGCAATCATCATTGTTTTCTTTGCTCTAAAATTCAGCTTTCGTGCTGCTTCTTGTTGAAGAGAAGAAGTTGTAAAGGAAGGAGCTGGATTTCGTTTTCTTTCTTTTTTTGTTACTTTTGAAATCTTAAACTCGTTACCTTCTATCGTTTGAAGAATGGCTTTTACTTCTTCTTCATTGGAAAGGTTTGCTTTCTTCCCTTTGTACTCAATTAGCGATCCTTCAAACTGATCGTTATCTTTTTGGAAAGTTGCTTGTACCGTCCAATACTCTTCCGGCTCAAAGTCCGTAATTTCTTTTTCACGATCAATGATTAAGCGTACTGCAATCGATTGAACACGTCCAGCGCTTAATCCTTTTTTCACTTTCTTCCATAGTAATGGACTAATGTTATATCCCACTAATCGGTCCAAAATACGTCTTGCTTGCTGCGCATCAACTAAATCCATATTGATTGCACGTGGATGTTTAAAAGACTCTTTAATTGCATCTTTTGTAATTTCATTAAATACAACGCGACAGTCTGATGCAATATCTACATCTAGGCTATGAGCCAAGTGCCATGCAATGGCTTCACCTTCACGATCTGGATCGGCTGCTAGATAAATCTTTTTCGCTTTTTTAGCTGCTGTTTTTAAATCTTTCAGTACCGGTCCCTTACCACGAATGGTAATATACTTTGGATTATAGTTATGTTCAGTATCAATGCCCATTTGACTTTTGGGTAAATCACGAACATGTCCCATCGATGCTTTCACTTTATATTTTTTTCCTAAATAGCGTTCAATTGTTTTGGCCTTAGCAGGCGATTCTACAATTACTAGGTAGTCAGACATCTATTTGCTCCTCCTCAAGAGGTAAAATAAAACCTTCATTATTATTAATTAATCTTTTTTTTATCATATTGTATCAAATACTTTTCTCTAAATTTCGTTATGTTTCAGTAATACTCTTTCATCTTACAAATCATACATCTTTCCAAATAAAAAATTACCTATGACTTTGGAATCGATGTAATTCACTTATTATATCTGTAGGGTTCTGTACAAGCTTCGCACCCATTTGAATCAGTTTGTTTACTCCTTTTGAAGCATCATCTGTAATAGGGCCAGGTATAGCAAATACTTCCCTTCCTTGTTGAAGTGCTTGATCAGCTGTAATAAATGAACCACTTCGCTCTTTAGCTTGAACCACAACTGTACCACTTGTCAAGCCACTAATAATTCGATTCCGCTTTGGAAAGTGCCACTTGGCTGGTTTAGTCGGTGGCGGATACTCTGACACCAATAAATGGTTATGAGCAATTTCATTTGCTAATGGAAGATTATGCTTTGGATAGATATTATAAAAGCCACTTCCTAAAACTGCAATAGTTTTTGCTTGTTTAGCAATGGCTAGCTGATGAGCAGCTGTGTCAATACCCAAAGCTAATCCGCTTACAATTACAAATTGATTATGAAGCAACGGAGCTAAAACCGATTGTATAGCATCATATCCATACTGAGTAGGCTGTCTTGTTCCAACCACGCTTAAACAATCTTTATACTGAAATAATGACAAATCTCCTTTACAGAACAAAACCCAAGGTGGATCATAGATATTTTTTAATAAATGGGGGTATTCATCATCAATAATTGTTATACAGTAAATACTTTGCTCTTCATATTTATTTAGAATATCTTGTATTGGAATAGTTTGCAAATATTTTTTCACTTGACATGCTCGATTGAATGGAACCTGAAGGATTTGCTGAAGGTCATTCGGAGAATAATTGTACAGATGTTGAAGAGAAGAATCATACTGAAGAAACGAAAAGATTTGCTTCCAAGTCAATAGCTGACAATGCGATAAGTGAATTATTTTTTTGCGCAACTCATCCATATCATCGACTCCTTTTATGGCATAGAAAATAGTCCTCAGCAAGGAGGACCATTTTTATGCTTTAATGAGTTTTACATTTTTCTAATAAACCTTGTTCTTTTAACACACTAATTAATGTCTCACCCATTACAGACGGCGTTTCAGCGACTTTGATACCGCATTCATTCATTGTTTTGATCTTTTCAGCAGCCGTTCCTTTTCCACCAGAAATAATGGCACCAGCATGGCCCATACGTTTCCCTGGAGGTGCTGTTTGCCCACCAATAAACCCTACAACAGGTTTTGTCATGTTTGCTTTAATCCATTCTGCAGCTTCTTCTTCAGCTGTACCACCAATTTCACCAATCATAATAACAGCATACGTCTCTTCGTCTTCATTGAAGGCTTTTAGAACATCAATAAAGTTTGTACCATTAACCGGGTCTCCACCGATACCAACAGCTGTTGATTGACCAATTCCTGCTTCAGAAAGTTGATGTACTGCTTCGTATGTTAACGTACCAGAGCGTGATACGACACCAACATGACCTTTTTTGTGAATATATCCTGGCATAATACCAATTTTACATTCTTCTGGCGTAATAACACCTGGGCAGTTTGGTCCTACAAGTCTAGTCTTTTTGCCTTCCATATAGCGCTTTACTTTTACCATATCTAATACAGGAATACCTTCTGTGATACAAATAACAAGATCTAACTCTGCATCAACTGCTTCAATAATTGAATCAGCCGCGAACGCAGGTGGCACGTAAACAACAGAAGCTGTAGCACCTGTTTTTTCTTTGGCTTCTAATACCGTATTAAAAACGGGAACGCCTTCAACTTCCATACCACCTTTACCTGGCGTTACACCACCGACGATTTGTGTGCCGTACTCTAACATCTGCGTTGTATGGAAAAGACCTACTCCGCCTGTTATACCTTGTACAATCACTTTTGTGTCCTTATTAATAAATACGCTCATTCCTATCCCCCAGCCTTTCTATTTCACTAGTGAAACGATTTTTTGTGCGCCGTCTGCCATTGACTCAGCTGCTGTGATATTCAGCCCTGATTCTTGAAGAATCTTCTTACCTAGCTCTACGTTTGTTCCTTCTAAACGCACAACTAATGGTAAGCTTAAGCCAACTTGTTTTGTCGCTTCTACAACACCAGTTGCAATTACATCACACTTCATAATTCCACCAAAGATGTTAACAAAAATCCCTTTTACATTTTGGTCAGATAGAATAATTTTGAACGCTTCTGTTACTTTCTCAGCTGTAGCGCCGCCCCCAACATCAAGGAAGTTAGCCGGGTCTCCGCCATAGTGCTTAATGATGTCCATTGTGGCCATAGCAAGTCCAGCACCGTTTACCATACAACCGATGTTTCCATCTAATGAAATATAGCTTAGGTCATATTTAGACGCTTCAATTTCTTTCGCATCTTCTTCATCTAAATCGCGATACTCTAAAATATCTTTTTGACGATATAGTGCATTTGAGTCGAAGTTTAGCTTCGCATCAAGTGCCATTACGTTTCCATCGCCTGTTACAACAAGTGGGTTGATTTCAGCGATTGAACAATCTTTTTCAACAAATACAGTATATAAACCAGCCATAAATTTAACTGCCTTACCTACTAATTCTTTTGGAATATTAATATTAAACGCGAGTCGACGCGCTTGGAAACCTTGTAGACCAATTGCTGGATCAATGTATTCTTTGAAGATTTTTTCAGGAGTTGCTTCCGCTACCTCTTCAATCTCCGTACCACCTTCTTCAGAACCCATTAATACAACTTGAGAAGTAGCGCGATCTAATACTAAACCAATGTAGTATTCTTTCTTAATATCGCAACCTTCTTCAATAAGTAAACGCTTTACTTCTTTCCCCTCTGGACCTGTTTGATGCGTAACGAGCGTTTTACCTAAAATATCTTGTGCATATGTACGAACTTCATCTAAGCTTTTCGCTACTTTTACACCACCCGCTTTTCCACGTCCCCCAGCATGGATTTGCGCTTTAACAACTGAAACTTGAGATCCAAGTTCTTTAGCAGCTTCAACCGCTTCTTCTACACTATATGCTACTTTACCATTAGGTACTGCTACTCCATATTTTCTTAGGAGTTCTTTCCCTTGATACTCATGGATATTCATTTCCCATCCTCCTAACGTAATCAATCAATAAAATAGACTGCGCTTTCATTGTATAAAAATAATTGTCTAGTTGTCTACTATTCAATTAAAAAATATTAAAATAATTGGAAAATTATTTTTTCTTTATCTCTTGGTCCAGCTGATAAACAAACGCAAAAACCTCTGCCACCACTTCATAAAGCTCGCTTGGAATCTTTTCATGAATAGTTAGCGTGCTTACTAGCTCGGTTAAAGAAGCATCTTTTTGAACAGGAACGTTATGCTCCTGTGCCTGTTCAATGATACGCTTTGCAACTTCTCCACTTCCTTTGGCAACGATCCTAGGCGCCTCATCTCTTTCTTGATTATACGTTAGCGCAACCGCCTTTTGTTTTCTATCATTTATGCTCATATCAAAAAGTCAACTCCTCCTCTATACGAATAAGACGATGTAGACATTTTCTTTTCAATTGAACTTTCTTGTTTCAAAGCACGATAACTAACTCCTGATAGCTGGTAATCCAACTCTTCCAGCTTTTTTACTAAGCTTTTTGTAAACTTTTCACCGCTCTCTTTCAACAGGTCGGCATATTGATTTATTATCTGCAAAGTAATGATTCGATTTTGGATATTTACACTAATGACAACGTCTTGTAACGCTTCAAGGTTCACATAAAACAAAATATGACAATAATTAGGATTAACCCCTTGGTTTTCTTGTCTTTGACCACTCCATTGTATAGAAACATCTCTCCACTGTTTGCCAACTAACAGTGGAACTTCCATGTAGAAGTTAGACAGTGGACCATTGGCCTGTGATAGAAGTTGAAAACCAGTTATTCGAGATATAAGCAGCTCCATCTTCTCTCGAATACCTGCATCGTCGACCGATTTGACTTCTGAAGCTAAAAGGTTCAGAAGTGCTCCTCCACCTTCTTGTGATAATCCAAACGCGTGAAAGAAAGCTGTTAAGCGCTGTACTCCCATTAGTTGTTTGATTACCTCGCTATTAGAGTACTGGTCAATTGCTTTCCATGCGTTCGAGAATGCTTCATACTCCCCAGCCTGTTCGTACACTTCTTGTGATAGCTGACGCACCATGTCAAAACCTTCACGAAAAGATTCTTGCACCTTGGCTAAGAATACAGCTTTCACTTCGCTTTGCTGTAAGGTAAATAAGCGTGAGGCTACACTTAATACGTCTTCTTCCCTTTTACTCTTAGGAAACAAATTCAAATGTTGCAGCATTTGATAGGCTTTTTCGTTATGATTCGTCGCTTGTAACCAATTCACGAATGTTTTTTTAAAAGGTTCATTTTGAGCACCGCTAGACTGAAAAAAGATTGAATCAATTACCTTTCCAAGCCCTGAGTTTGGATTATATTCTTTAATCGCTTGTAACTCTTTTGAAAAAGAGCTGCTTCCCATAACATTTTTCAATGCATCGAACACTTCTTTAGACAAGGGAAGACGCAGCTTTAACATATAGGTTAGAATTTCCTTCGTTTGTTCTGTCAAACTCTCTTTTGCAAGAATATTACCGAGGCTATTTACCTTTTCTTTAGTAAGCGCATGTCCCTGTTCTACAAGATTAGACAACCACTTTTTGCTCTCTTTATTCACTTCAATTCTCAGTTCTTGCACTAATGATTCAACTAATTCAGAACCTTGTTTGATGGGCGAAATCATTTTTAAGTGCGGCAATTCTCCTTCTGTCGAAGTAACTTGAAACCAGTAGTTTTGTCTAACTATTAATGGGGCTTCCAATTTTCCTACCATTGTCATTCCGTTGAGCTTTAAAAGTGCTGTTTGTTTCGGAAAAAGTTTGAGCACCCGTCCAAGAACATGATCGCCAGCAGTAAGTGTAAACGACCTGGTACTATGACTAGATGCTGAGAAAAGCTGTTGAAAACCTGAAATTTTCATCATTCTTCCCCCTCTTTACCACTTATATTTTCTCTTTAATAGGTGCAAAAGAACGGCGATGCTCCTTTAAAATTCCATAGGTATCAATTGCCTCTAAGTGTTGCTTTGTACCATATCCCATATGCTTTTCAAATCCATATTCGGGATAAATTAAAGCTAGTTCCTTCATCATTCGGTCTCTTGTCACTTTTGCAACCACAGAGCTTGCTGCAATAGAAATGCTTGTGGCATCACCTTTAATGATAGACTCCTGCGGAATATTAAGCGGCAACTCCATAGCATCTATTAATAAGGCTTGAGGTTCAATAGATAATCCCTCGATTGCTTCTAACATGGCTTTTTTCGTTGCTTGATAGATATTTAATTTATCAATAGTTGCTGCATCTACAATTCCAACACCAACTGCTACTGCTTGCTGACAAATCTGTTCGTAAAACTCTTCTCTCTTGGCTTCTGATAACTTTTTAGAATCTGTTAATCCAGGTAAAAAGAAGTCCCTAGACAAAATAACTGCGGCGGCAACTACCGGTCCTGCTAAAGGTCCTCTCCCTACTTCATCAACTCCTGCAATAAACTGTAAGCCTTGGTCATACAGTTTGTTTTCATATGCTAACATTTGATAGAATTGCTCTTTTAAGCTCTCAGAGGCTTGTATTTGTTTCTTTCTTTGTACAACAGCTTGTTGTACACCCTTGCGCTCATCTTGCTCATACTGCGCAAATAAGGGATCCTGAAGGTTGTCGATTGCTTGCAACGCCTGCTTAATGTCATTAATGTTTAGTTTCATCTTTTCCTCTCTCCTTACTATCCTTCTATATCGACTGTTCTGTTATTATTTTCAATCAATAAAAAAGCCGCCTTTACCTTACATAGGTAAAAAGCGACCTTAACTTTTTTTACAGCCTATTCTTCTGACGAAAGCTCAGCTGGATCATCAAACGTTAGCATTCCTAGCTTATCCGTTCGAATCTCTCTCAGCACCAGTTCGGCTGTTTTATCATAATCAACCATTCCACCGCTCATAATACAACCTCTTTTTGCTGCAATCGCATCAAAAAGCTCAACAATATCCTCTGGTATCTCCTCAAGACCATAACGCTCTTTAAGATTAACGGGATAATAGCGAGAAAGGAAGCGAAGTGCATAAACACAAATGTCCTGCATGTTAACGATTGTATCTTTAATTGCACCTGTTGTCGCTAATTTATAGCCTACCGTTTGATCTTCAAACTTCGGCCAAAGAATTCCTGGCGTATCTAAAAGCTCTAGCTCACTTCCCACTTTAATCCATTGCTGTGCTTGAGTCACACCAGGACGATCTCCTGTTTTGGCAATCTTTTTGCTTGCTAAGCGGTTGATAAGCGTAGACTTTCCTACGTTGGGAATTCCAACAATCATCGCTCGAATCGCACGAGGTTTTTTAATTCCTTTTGCTTTCATTCTCTCAAATTTTTCATGGAGAATTTCTTTTGATAAAGAGACAATTTGTTTCATCCCTTTTCCTGCCTGTGCATCAATCGCTAACGCTTGTACACCCTGTTCACGATAGTAACGCAACCATTCTTCTGTCATGCGCGGATCCGCTTTATCTGTTTTATTTAATAAGACAATGCGAGGCTTATTTACAATAATCTCATCAATCATTGGATTTCTTGATGATTGTGGAATACGAGCGTCTACTAGCTCATATACAATATCAATTAATTTTAGTTTTTCCGTAACTTGACGTCTCGCTTTCGCCATATGTCCCGGAAACCATTGTATTGTCATGTTCTACTCACCTTTTATCAATTACTACATTTTTTAATTAGATAGTCGAGCTTCAGATAGCGGCCAGTAAACTAAGCTTGTCTTTCCAAGTACTTGATCCATACTTACAAACCCAATTTGTCTACTATCCTTACTGTAGCGACGATTATCTCCCATTACAAACAAATGGCCTTCAGGTACTTCTCCTTCACCTGTTAAACCTTCTAGGGTAAAATCTTCTGTTAAGTTACCATCAATAACTTCTTTTTTATATTCATCAAGATATGGTTCTTCATACGGCTTTCCGTTCACATATAAAACATCATCACGATATTCAATATGATCACCCGGTAGACCAATAATTCGCTTTATGTAGTCCTTTTGTTCATCTGCATGAAAGACGATAATATCAAAACGATCAGGATCCCCAATTTTATACGAAAACTTATTTACAATCATGCGGTTCTGATCATGTAGAGTTGGCATCATTGATAATCCATCTACTACAATCGGCGCAAATAAAAAGTAGCGAATAACTACAGCTAATAAAACAGCAATAGCAATGGCTTTAATCCATTCAAAAAATTCATTTTTTCCTCGGGCCATTCTCAGTCCCCCAACCTTTATATACTACATCTTTTATTGTATCTGAAAGTCACTGAAACACCTAATAATTATAAAAAAAGATTTGAAAAAAGGAGCTTGTTTAACAAGCTCCCCTTCACGATTATCGAATTTCTTTAATACGCGCAGCTTTACCACGTAATTCACGTAGGTAATAAAGTTTCGCACGGCGTACTTTACCACGGCGCATTACTTCGATTTTTGCAATTTTTGGCGTATGAAGTGGGAATGTACGCTCTACACCTACACCGTAAGAAATCTTACGTACTGTAAATGTTTCGCTGATACCACCACCACGACGCTTGATAACAACACCTTCAAATACCTGAACACGTTCACGGCTACCCTCAACGATATTTACGTGTACACGTACAGTATCACCAGGACGGAACGTAGGAAGATCGGTTTTAAGTTGTTCTTTTGTAATTTCTTCGATTAATTTTTGCATCGCGTGTTTCAACTCCTTCCAACAGACGCTCATAACAATGCTTATAGATCATTGCAGCGGAACATCGTTATAAGTGACAAAAGCCTATCAGCTCAAGCCACAAGATTTATCTTAGCACACTCTCATGGCGTATGCAATAAGAGAAATTATTTTTCTGTATCTTTTAAAACACATTGGGAACTCTTCGTCTTATTCACTTTCTTCATTTTGCAATTCAGCTATTATTTTCTTTTGCTGTGAAGAAAGCTCAAGCTGTTCTAGCATATCTGGCCTTCTTAGCAGCGTTCGCTTGAGAGACTCTTTTTCGCGCCATGCTGCAATTTTTTGATGGTCACCGCTCATTAAGACATCAGGAACCTTAAATCCTCTGAAATCAGCAGGACGTGTATAATGTGGGTGTTCTAACAACCCTGTGCTATGCGAGTCCTTTACAGCCGAATCCTGATTCCCTAATACGCCTGGCAATAGACGTACTACGCTGTCAATTACAACCATTGCCCCTAGCTCTCCACCGGTTAACACATAATCACCAATTGAAATCTCATCAGTTACAACGTGCTCACGGATTCGCTCGTCATATCCCTCATAGTGACCACATACAAAGATTAGATGCTCTTCTTGCGCTAGCTCTTCTGCTTTTTTTTGCGTATAGCGCTCTCCTTGTGGACACAGTAAAACAACGCGCGGCTTAGAGTCTTTTGTCAGCGCATCTACCGCATCAAAAATTGGCTGAGGTGTTAATACCATCCCTGCTCCGCCGCCATACGGATAGTCATCAACATTTTGATGCTTATTCGCTGAGTATTCTCTAAAATTTACCACGTTTAACTCTACGGCTTGCTTTTCTTGCGCTTTTTTTAAAATGGATTCACCAAACACTCCTTCAAACATTGAAGGAAATAAAGACAGGACATCAATCTTCATCAGTCTAATAACCCTTCCATTACTGTAATAATAATTTCTTTATTCTCAACATCAATCTCCTGAACAACTGCGTCGATATAAGGAATTAAAATCTCTTTTCCATCTTTTCCTTTTACAACCCACACATCATTCGCACCAGGAACTAAGATTTCTTTTATCTTCCCAAGCTCTTGACCTTCTTCCGTTTTAACAATGCAGCCAATAATTTCATGAAAATAAAACTCACCGTCTTCAAGCTCAGACAATTGATCTTCCGATACTTTCACCATGCTGTTCTTAAATTTCTCAACGTCATTTACATTTGGATACCCTTCAAATGATACAAGGTCAAAATTTTTATGCTTTCTATGCGTAGCCACAACTACCTCAACAGGTTCAGTTTGCTTTTCTTGGAACAAATAAAGTTTGTTTCCTACTTCGTAGCGTTCATCTGCAAAATCTGTGGTTGAGATAATGCGTACTTCACCTTTAATCCCATGTGTATTAACAATTTTACCTACTTTAAACCAAT
This sequence comes from Priestia flexa NBRC 15715, assembly GCF_001591565.1. Lineage (GTDB taxonomy): Bacteria > Bacillota > Bacilli > Bacillales > Bacillaceae_H > Priestia > Priestia flexa. The sequence goes on from NZ_BCVD01000001.1 coordinate 79,488, forward strand.
TATTCATTGTTCACCTCTATCGAATTTCAACGACAATGCCGTCTTTGATTACAATCTCTTTTTTTTGCTTTATATCATTCCAATTATCACCGATTTTCACTTCAAGCAACGAATCCATTTCTGATTCAACAAGCTCACTTCCTAACGCCAGGCGCTCTAGCTGTTCAATTTGAAAATCAATTACGTCTATTTTTTCAAGTCTGGATGAACGCTCTTTTTCAAACTGAGTATGAAGCAAAGATGATTGAGTTTTTTTTGTTTTCTCTATTTGTTTCAGTTGAAACTTAAGCTGCTCTAACTCTTTTTGCAGCTCGACTTTTCGCTGAGAGAAACGATTATGTAGTAACGCCTTGCTGCTTTCCGTCACAACTTGCTTCACAACAACCTTTTGAATAATTTGCATCAAACCCCTCCTCTTCATCCTACGATTCTTATTAAACCATTTCTATCCGTCATTTGAGAAGTAGTTACATAAAAAAAAGGGGGAGGTTATCCCTCTCCCTTTTTTCACTCTTGAATTTTCACATGCACTTTTTTATCTAATTGCGATGCCGCCGCAGAGACAACAGTCCGAATCGCTTTGGCAACCCGCCCTTGCTTTCCAATAATCTTTCCGATATCTTCTTTGTGAACTTCAATGAAGTACGTCACTTGATGTTCTTCACTTACTTCTTTCACTCGGACTTCATCTGGATAATCAACAAGTGGCTTAACAATCGTTTCAATTAGTGATGTCATCGCGAGTATAATTATTTTCCTAATTTAGCGTTATGGAATTTCTCCATGATGCCTTCGTTAGAGAAAAGGTTACGTACTGTATCAGATGGTTTTGCACCATTTTGTAACCATTTAAGAGCTAACTCTTCATCAATTTTAACTTCAGCTGGTTGAGCTACTGGATTGTAAGTCCCAACCACTTCGATGTAACGCCCATCACGTGGTGAACGAGAGTCTGCTGCTACGATACGATAGAAAGGAGATTTTTTAGCTCCCATACGTTTTAAACGAATTTTTACTGCCATTTTTAAAGCACCTCCGAATATGTTTCAACAAGATAATATAATATCAAAAAGATAAAATGTTTGTAAAGGTTTTTTTCTTAACAGTATAAAAAATATTTTATTCTGTTTATTTTTACAACTAAATTTAGTGACAAATTAAGAAAAGAAAGGTAATTTCATGCCCTTTTTCTTCCCTTTAGACATGTTTGTCATTTGCTTCATCATTTTCTTCATGTCTTCAAACTGCTTCAATAGTCGGTTAACCTCTTGAACCGATCGACCGCTACCTTTTGCAATGCGTTTTCGTCGACTAGCGTTAATGATTTCAGGATTTGTTTTTTCAGCTTTTGTCATGGAACGAATAATCGCTTCTACATGACTAATTTGCTTTTCATCTACCTGTAAGTTCTTGAGGCCTTTCATTTTATTAGCACCTGGAAGCATGCCAATAAGTTCATCTAACGGCCCCATTTGACGAACTTGAGCAAGCTGCTCTAAAAAGTCATCAAATGTAAACGACTGCGTACGCAGTTTCGCTTCAAGCTCTTTAGCTTTTTCTTCATCTACGTTAGCCTGCGCTTTTTCAATCAGCGTAAGAACGTCTCCCATTCCTAAGATACGAGAAGCCATACGCTCTGGATGGAATGCATCGATTGCATCCATCTTTTCACCCAAACCAACAAACTTAATCGGTGTATTGGTAACTGCACGAATTGATAAAGCCGCACCACCGCGCGTATCTCCATCTAGCTTCGTTAATACCACACCTGTTAAGCCAAGCTGTTTATTAAAGCTATCAGCTACGTTTACAGCATCCTGACCCGTCATTGCATCGACAACTAAGAAAATTTCATGAGGGTTTGTGAGCTCTTTAATTTGCTCTAACTCTTCCATTAAATTTTCATCTACATGCAAACGTCCGGCTGTATCAATTAATACATAATCATGATGCTCTTCTTTAGCATAAGCAATGGCCTGCTTTGCAATTTCAACGGGACTTACTTGATCTCCCAATGAAAAAACAGACATACTTAACTGCTTTCCAAGCGTCTCAAGCTGTTTAATCGCCGCAGGGCGATATACATCAGCTGCTACAAGCAATGGGTTGCGGTTATGTTTCTTACGCAGTAGGTTAGCTAGCTTACCAGTAGTTGTCGTTTTACCTGCACCTTGAAGTCCTACCATCATAATAACCGTAGGAGCCTTTGGAGCCACTGCAATTTTGCTTTGTTCGCCGCCCATCAGTGCTGTTAATTCTTCTTGTACAACTTTAATAACCTGTTGACCAGGCGTTAAGCTTTTTAATACGTCTTGACCTACTGCGCGCTCACTTACTCGCTTAATGAAGTCTTTTACTACTTTAAAGTTTACATCCGCCTCTAAAAGGGCTAGGCGTACCTCACGCATCATTTCCTTAACATCTGCTTCAGTTACTTTACCTTTTCCCTTTAGCTTTTGTAACGTGCTTTGCAAACGGTCGGCTAATCCTTCAAATGCCATATATGCCGCCCCCTAATCTAATTTCTCGAGCGAATCAAGAAGAGAAGAAAGCTTGTTGTTTGTTTCAAGTTCGCCTGTCAGTTCATTTTTTAGTTGTTGAACAATTGATTGACGCTCTTGAAACCGTTGAAATAACAATAGCTTTTCCTCATATTGTTCAAGCATTTGCTCTGTACGTTTTATATTATCATAAACTGCTTGACGACTCACATCAAATTCCTCTGCTATTTCACCTAGGGAATAGTCATCTAAATAATAAAGAGACATATAACTTCTTTGCTTTGGTGTAAGCAACGCTTGATAGAAGTCGTATAAAAAGTTCATTCGCGTCGTTTTTTCTAACATACGACCGCCCCCCTTGTTAAGTGAAAAGCCTTTACATGTCTTTAGTTTACAAAGAAGCAATTAGAATGTCAAGTTTTTTCCTTAACAGCAAAAACGCGACGAAGAAAGGCTTCATCGCGTTTTTAAATTAACTGTTTTGCACTTCATCTTCTACCGCATTAGCAAATAACCCATAGATGTATTGTTCCGTATCAAACGGCTGAAGGTCGTCCATCTTTTCCCCTAGCCCTACGAATTTCACTGGTAAGTTCAGTTCGTTTCGAATAGCCAACACAATACCACCTTTTGCAGTACCATCTAGCTTTGTCAGAACAATTCCCGTTACGTTTGTTGCTTCTGAGAAGATTTTAGCTTGGCTAAGAGCGTTTTGCCCAGTTGTTGCATCCAACACAAGTAGCACTTCATGTGGAGCTCCAGGCACTTCACGCTCAATTACGCGTTTTACTTTCTCTAGCTCCTTCATTAAGTTCACTTTATTTTGCAAACGACCCGCTGTATCACATAGTAAGATATCCGCTTTACGAGCTTTTGCTGACTGAATAGCGTCATACATTACAGCAGCTGGATCTGACCCAGCTGATTGCTTAATAACATCTACTCCAACGCGTTCGCCCCATACTTCAAGCTGCTCAATAGCACCTGCACGGAACGTATCGCCTGCTGCCATCAGAACGTTCTTGCCTTCTGACTTAAACTTATGAGCAATTTTACCAATTGTTGTTGTTTTCCCTACGCCATTAACACCAACAAACAGAACAACAGTAAGGCTATCTTGCTGCATATTAAGGCCTGCCAGCTGTTCCTCGCCTGACTCATAGATATCAATTAATTTTTCAGAGATGACCGCTTGAACTTCTTGAGGATCTTGAATGTTCTTTCGTTTTACTTCATCTTTTAATTCATCAATCAAATCCATAACAGTCGAAACGCCAACGTCTGCGCCGATTAGAATCTCTTCCAACTCTTCAAAAAACTCTTCATCCACTTTTCGATAGCGAGAAACTAAATCATTGACGCGTTCTGAAAACGAATCGCGCGTTTTTGAAAGTCCATCTTTAAACTTTTGAGTAACGGAGTCTGTTTGATTTGTAATCTTTTCTTTTAATCGCTTAAAAAAGCTCATGTTTTAACACCCTTTCTACTAAACATATTGCTTCGAATCTTCTAAGCGTACGGATACAAGTTTTGAAACTCCCGATTCCTGCATTGTTACGCCGTACAGCACATCTGCTTCTTCCATTGTTCCTTTACGATGCGTAATGACAATAAACTGTGTTTGCTCACTATAACTTCTTAAGTACGTAGCAAAACGGTGCACGTTCGCCTCATCTAAAGCTGCTTCTACTTCGTCTAATACACAAAACGGTACAGGACGAACCTTTAAAATGGAGAAGAGAAGAGCAATGGCTGTTAAAGACCGTTCTCCTCCAGAAAGAAGCCCTAAGTTTTGAAGTTTTTTACCTGGAGGCTGGGCAATAATGTCCACCCCAGTGTTCAACAGATCCGTCGCATCCGTTAGCTTCAGCTCTGCTTTTCCTCCACCAAATAGAGACTGGAATACATGGTTAAACTCTTCCCGAATTCGGTAGAACGTATCAGAGAAACGCTTTTTCATCTCTTCATCCATTTCATCAATAACCTGATAAAGCGTGTTTTTAGCTTCATCTAAATCATTTTTCTGGTTGCTTAAAAATTCATAGCGCTCTGCTGTTCGCTCATATTGTTCAATAGACCCTAAGTTAACCGTACCAAGCTCCTCGATACCTAACTTAATAAGCTTAATCTTTTTACGAGCTTCGTCAATTGGAATCGTTAGCTGATACGAAGCTTTTGCTGCTTCAAAGCTCGTTTGATATTCTTCATTCAGCTGATGTAAACGACTGTCTAACTCAACGTCAATTCGGTTCAGTTTTACTTCTTCGTCTTTTAACGCATTTGCAATTTGCTTATGCTGGCGATGCAACTCTTTGACAAAGCGCTCTGCATCTTCTAGCTTGTTTTGTGATTTCAAGCGCTCTGCCCGACAGTCATCCATTTTCTTCAACGTTTCTGCTTTTTCTTTAACCTTTTCTGCAGCCGCTTCTTCTAGTGAAAGCTCTCCAGAATCATTTGATGTCATCTCATTCGTTAAAAGTGCCAAGTCTTCTGTTACTTCTTCTAAGCGCTTCGTTGTTTGATTTAGCTCAAAGCAAATACGATCATATTTTTCACGCTTATTTTTAAGAGACTGTTCTTGTCCAGCCAGCTCTACTTTTACTTCGGTTAGCTTCTGGCGCACTTCCTCTCGGGAAGTTTGTTGCGTACGCTTACGATGAGTAAGCTCTTCAATAACTCCCTCTAGCTCTGAAGTCTGTTCTTTTGCTTCACCTAGCTGCTTTTCTAACACTTGAATTCGCTTGATCAAATGTTCTTGATCGCTTTTAAAGCTAACCATGTCTTGATCATACATCGCTAATCGATCGTTTACCGCTTGCTCTTCAATTTCTACTTGCTTCACATCTCGATCTAACGCTTTTTCTTGCTCTTCTAGACGCTTAACAAAAGACTGTTCTTTACCAATAGCTTGTTCCAACTCTTCAATCGTTTCTTTCTTAGCTTTCACATTTTTCTCAAGTTGAAGCGTTTTTTCTTCCATTTCCTTCAGCTTCGCAGTAATTGTTTCAAGCTCTCGCTGACGACCAAGCAATGAATTGGTTTTTTGCTTAACCGATCCACCTGTCATGGACCCGCCTGGATTCACCACGTCTCCTGTTAAAGTAACAAAGCGGTAGCGATGCTGAATCAGTCTAGCAAGCTCATTTGCTCCTTTTAAATCTTTTACAATAATAACCGTACCAAGCAAGTTCTCTGCAATACTACGATACTTCTCATCATATTTTACAAGCGAAGAAGCGACGCCCACAAACGTATCGTGAGTTTCAATTAACGAAATGGTTTGTGGCGGTATAAAACGCGAACGCACGGATGTTAATGGTAAAAATGTAGCGCGTCCGTAATGATTTTGTTTTAAAAAGCTAATTGCTTGTCGCGCACTCTGCTCATCAGACGTCACAATATGCTGAGTTGCACCACCGAGCGCAATTTCAATCGCTGTCTCATACTCTTTCGGCACGCTAACTAGTTCAGCAATAGCTCCTTCAATCCCGTGAAGCTTCTGGCTTCTCGCTTTTAAAATTTCCTTTACACCATGGAAATACCCTTCATAGTCCTCCTGCATCTCTTCAAGCATTTGCTTTCTAGACTTTGTTTGCTGGACGTATTGATAGGCTTGATACAGGGTTGACTCTTGCTTTCGATATTCCTCTCGCAGGGAATCGAGCTTTGCAAGCTGCTCTTTTAATTGACGCGTGGCATCCTGCAATTCTTGTTGAAAGTTTTGCAGTTTATCAATAAGAGCTCCTTTTTTCCGCTCTAGATCCACTCGTTGCTGAACATATTGCTCGTTTGCTTTTAAAAGCCGCGCTTCTTTTTCAGACGTTTGATGCTTTTGCTGCTCTAGAAAAGCAATCTCATTTCGAGAAGCTGTCTGTGCATTTGCCAACTCAAAATATTCGCTTTTTAACTGCTCTAACTGCTCATCCAGGTTTTCACTATACGTTGCAAACAGACGCTCTTGTTCGGCTACTTCTTCACGCGTTTTAGCAACGTCGTTTTCAAAAGTAGTTAAGTCATTCTCTTCTTTTTGCTTCGCTATCAGCAACTCTTTTTTTGTTTGAGTATACTCTTTTACAAGTCGCTCTAACTGCTCTTTATTTTGCGAAGCGTTCTTTTTACGCTCTTTTAACACTTCTTTCTTACCTTCTAGCTTTTCAACTTCTTCACTAACAAAAAGAAGGTGTTTATGTAGCGCGTCGATTTCCTCATCCGCACGCTGAATATACACGCGTAAACAATTAATCTCTTGCTCACGCTCTCCAATGTTGGCAGAAAGCGATTGCTCCATTTGCTGATGAGATGCTATGTCTCGTTTAAGCGCTTCCCACTTACCATGAAGCTCTTCAATTTCAAAAACCGTTACTTCAATATCAATCTGTTCTAATTCTTCTTTTTTCTGCAAGTAATCTTTTGCAATGGAAGACTGTATTTTTAAAGGCTCTAACTGTCCCTCAATTTCATGTAAAATGTCAAGCACGCGATTTAAGTTTTCTTGTGTTTCAATTAACCTTAACTCAGCCTTACGTTTACGCGTTTTATACTTTAAAACGCCCGCTGCTTCTTCAAATATTTTACGACGCTCATCTGGTTTGCTGCTGAGAACTTCTTCAACTTTACCTTGACTAATAATGGAAAAAGCTTCTCTTCCCAAACCTGAGTCCATAAATAAATCCACAATATCTTTTAAACGACATGGTTGGTTGTTAATAAGAAATTCACTATCACCTGAGCGATTTACTCGCCTTGTAATGCTTACTTCATGATAATCAAGCGGTAGGAACTGATCGTCATTTTCTAGCGTAATCGTTACGTCTGCTACATTAACAGCACGCCTTGATTCACTTCCCGCAAAAATAACGTCTTCCATTTTCCCACCACGCAGTGACTTTGCAGACTGCTCGCCCATTACCCAGCGAATTGCATCTGTAATGTTACTTTTACCACTACCGTTTGGTCCAACAACTGCTGTAACCCCTGGTACAAAGTCAATTGATACTTTCTGAGCGAATGACTTAAAGCCAGTAATATCTAAACGCTTGAGGAACATATAGATTCCCCCTTTTCCTTATTTTCATAGTAAATCCCCCTTTGCAACAACCATTCGTTGCTTGGGGGGACTCGTTCCTACATCAGACTAATACTCTCTTTTACTTTGCATTCGACGCTTTTATTTTCGAGATGGCTACTTGAGCCGCTTTTTGCTCAGCTTCTTTCTTAGATCTACCAACTCCAACACCTAGCTCTTCACCATTAAGTGATACACGTGACATAAATTCACGATTATGAGCCGGGCCTTTTTCTTGTAGCACCTTGTACTCTAGCTGACCAAACCCATCTCGTTGAATAATTTCCTGTAACTGACTTTTAAAATCCATCACATGAGAAAAAGCACCCTCATTAATCTTCGGGAATACAACTTTTGTTAAAAATTGATTTACTGTTTCAATTCCTTTATCTAAATACAATGCACCAATAAATGCTTCAAATACATCCGCCAGTAAAGCTGGACGTTGACGGCCACCCGTCATTTCTTCACCTTTACCGAGCAACACTAGTTTACCAAATTCGAGCTCATTTGCGAAAGTCACAAGAGATGGCTCACACACTACGGCTGCACGTAGCTTTGTCAGTTCTCCTTCGCTCATCATTGGGTATTTTTTAAATAGAAATTGTGAGACGGTCAACTCTAACACGGCATCCCCTAAGAATTCTAAACGCTCATTATCTTCATGAGGTTTTTTACGATGCTCATTCACATACGATGAATGTGTAAAAGCTTGAAATAAGAGCTTTTCATTTTCAAACGTCACGTTGATTTCTTCTTGAAACTGTTTAAAGTTTTTTACTACTTGAGAATTATTTTTTCGGTCTCGATTCGAATAATGTTTAGGCATAAAATACCTCCGCTTACCAGCCACAATTAGTTCATAGTTTTTTCATAACATAACCCATTATAAAACGAGGTATCCTAAAAGATACATCGCATTTTGAAAAAAAATTATTTTTTTCAAAAATAACGCAAAAAACACAGAAAGCCCCGCTATTAACGGGGCTTTTAATGATACAACAGAATTAAACTTGACTCTGTATGTAATTAACCGCATCTCCAACAGTTGCGATTTGTTCTGCTTGCTCATCAGAGATTTCCATGTCAAACTCATCTTCAAGCTCCATTACAAGCTCAACTACATCAAGAGAGTCAGCACCTAAATCTTCTTTGAAATTAGATTCTAATTTCACTTCGCTTTCATCTACACCAAGACGATCAACAATGATTTTTGTTACGCGCTCTAGTACTTCTGCCATTGTTCTTCACCTCCCCTCAAGTCATTATAGTAGATTTTCCTTTAAAATACTATGGCTGAATAATAAAGTTTGTCAAAACCCTTACTTTTCAATTCTTTTAAGATATTACATAACCATTCCGCCGTCAACATGGATGGTTTGTCCCGTAATATAGCGGCTTGCATCTGTAGCTAAGAATGAAACAATATTGGCAATATCTTGTGGATCACCAAAGGATGCAAGTGGAATTTGCTTTAGCATTTCAGCTTTTACTTCTTCTGGAAGCTCATCCGTCATATCAGTTGCGATAAACCCTGGTGCCACTGCATTTACTGTAATATTACGACTTGCAAGCTCTTTTGCAGATGTTTTTGTTAATCCGATAACACCAGCCTTAGCAGCTACATAGTTTGCTTGTCCTGCGTTTCCGCTAACACCCACAATAGATGAAATGTTGATGATTCGTCCATGACGTTGTTTCATCATTTGGCGAGTTGCTGCTTTCGTACATAAAAACACGCCCTTTAGGTTTGTTGATAAAACATCATCCCACTCATCTTCCTTCATTCTCATTAGCAGGTTATCTCTTGTAACACCAGCATTGTTTACTAAAATATCTAAAGAGCCAAACGTTGAAATTGCTTCTTTAATCATGCTTTGAACAGAATCTGCATCCGCTACGTTTGCTTGAATCGCAATGGCATCTGTTCCATAACCTTTAATTTCATCAACGACCTCAAGTGCTTTCGCTTCGCTACCTGCATAGTTTACAACTACTTTAGCTCCTTGCTTTCCTAATTCAAGCGCAATCGCACGTCCAATTCCACGAGACGCTCCTGTAACAACCGCTACTTTTCCTTCTAACATTTTATTCTACCCCTTTCACTGCTTCAATTGTTGCTTGTAACGTTTCAACATTACTCACTGAATAAACCGTAGCACGGCGATTCACCTTCTTCACAAGCCCTGATAATACTTTTCCTGGACCAATCTCAATAAATGTATCTACGCCTTCAGCAAGCAATAACTCAACCGTTTCTTGCCAGCGAACTGGAGAATATAATTGTTCAATTAACAGCGCTTGTACAGCTTCTTTTTGGATTGTTGGCTGCGCCGTTACGTTAGCTACAACAGGAACTTTCGCATCTTTAAAATCCATTATGCTAAGCGTATCCTGCAGTTTAGCAGCAGCGGGCTTCATTAAGCTAGAGTGGAACGGTCCGCTTACATCTAAAGGAATCGCTCGTTTTGCTCCTTTTTCTTTCGCTAGTTCACTCGCTTTTTCAACACCCTCTGCTGTTCCAGAAATTACAATTTGACCTGGACAATTAATGTTAGCAAGCTGGACAGAAGCTCCTAAAGCCGTAATTTCGTCCGTTACAGCTTTTAACTCTTCAGCACTCATTCCTAAAATGGCAGCCATTGTTCCTTCACCAGCAGGAACAGCTTCATCCATATAGCGTCCACGCTTGTTTACAGCAACAACAGCATCTTCAAAAGACATTACTCCAGCTGCTACTAACGCACTGTATTCTCCCAAACTATGACCTGCTACATAATCAGGTGTAATCCCACTTTTGTTAAACTCGTTTAAAAGCATTGTGCTAGCAGTAACAAGAGCAGGTTGCGCATGATACGTTAACGTCAGTTCATCTTGTGGACCTTCAAACATAAGGTTTGATAATGAAAAGCCTAGCACTTCATCTGCCTTTGAAAGAAGTTGCTTTGCTTCTTCAGATTGCTCATATAAGTCTTGCCCCATACCTACGGCTTGTGAGCCTTGGCCTGGAAACATAAAAGCTATTTTCCCCATTCTTATTCTCTCCTCGTTTATTCGTTAGTTTCTTCACTTTCAACGGAAGCTTGAATGGTAGAAGATACGTTATTTTCTACCATATTTACGGTTTGTTTAATCGCATTAAAGATGGCCGTAGCGTCTGACGAACCATGAGCTTTAATAACCGGTGCATTTAGACCGAACAGGCCTGCGCCGCCATACTCGCTATAGTCCATTTTTGCTTTTAGCCCTTTAAGCTGAGGCTTTAACACGGAAGCAGCTACCTTGCTTTTAAAACTACTCATTAACTCTGCTTTTAACATTGAAAATAGTGAAAGTGCCGTTCCTTCAATAGTTTTCAATGCAACATTACCCGTAAAACCATCCGTTACTACAACGTCTGCAACGCCGTTTAAAAGATCTCGTGATTCTACGTTTCCGATAAAGTTAATGTTGGTTTCTTGAAGCAATTTAAACGTTTGCTTTGTTAACTCATTACCTTTTTTCTCTTCCGTTCCAACGTTTAAAAGCCCAACTTTAGGCGATTGAACACCTCTTACCTTCTCTGCGTATACCGAGCCCATAATTGCATATTGTACAAGGTGCTCAGGTTTCGCATCAACGTTAGCTCCTACATCTAGCATTAAGAAACCTTTGCCGTCCAAAGTTGGCAGCGTCGGAGCTAGAGCAGGACGCTCAATTCCTTTAATACGACCAACAACAAATAACCCAGCCGTCATTAAAGCACCCGTGTTACCTGCAGAAATACATGCATCAGCACGCCCCTCAGCTACTTCAGTAGCCATAAGCACCATTGATGCATTTTTCTTTCTGCGTACTGCACGAACTGGTTCATCTGTTGCTTCAATTACTTCTTCAGTATGAAGAATTGTGATACGTTCTGGATTTGTTAGGTACTTCTTTATTTCAACTTCATTACCAACAAGTGTAATATGTAAGTTTTCAAACTGCTGAATGGCTAATTCTGCACCTTCAATAACCGTTTTGGGAGCGTTGTCCCCTCCCATAGCATCAATTGCTATTTTCATGTTCTTTCTCATCCTTTAGTTTTATTTATCAGATGTAGATCGGTACATATTAAACGTTCCTGAAAACACCTGCTCTTGTCCTACAAAACTATTTACCTCTACGATTGTTCGAGTTTCATCTGTAGACAGAACCTTTGCTTTTGCTATCACGCGCTCATGAATCTTTACCGAACGATGATAGCGAATTGTAGCCTCAATTGTTAATGCTAATTCATCATTAATAACCGCTACTGCAAGTGAGTTTGCTTGAGCAAACAAGTGATGTCCTCTTGTAATTTGATTGCGTTGAAAAACGTGTTCTTCACGCACATCAAAGATGGAAATAGCGGATTGGTCTAGTTCAATATCGATAATTTCCCCAATTACTTCTTCAATAGGCAGAGAACGCACTTCATCTTCTAATTTCTTAGAAGCTACATATTTAATTCGCTCGCGTAATTCAGGGATAGACAATTCTAGGCGGTCTAAGCGAATTGTTTGTACGCTAACTGAAAAACGGTCGGCTAATTCTTCATCTGTGATAAATGGATTCTCGTCAATTGTAGCTTTTAATAACAGCTGTCGATCTCTTTTATTACGCTTCATAACACACCATCCGAACTTTTAATACTAGGTACTAACAGCAGTATATAATTATTGCAATTGAAATGCAACATTTTTAGTAAAGTTACACCTCAATTGCAACGCCGATTCACTGACTATTAATCAAATTTTTCACCTGCTAATACACCTGTTGCTTCCAAATAAGAACGCATCAACTGATATTGCTCATCTTGCCAAAACGCCTCCGAATTCACAAGCTCAGTAGCATCTGTACGGGCTACTTCAAGCGCTCGATAATCGTGGACCATATCCGCTATTTTGAACTCAGGCATTCCGCTTTGCTTTCGGCCAAAAAAGTCCCCAGGTCCTCTAAGCTCAAGGTCTCTTTCTGATAATACAAAACCATCATTTGTCTCCGTCATAATATTCATGCGCTCTTTTCCAACTTCAGACTTTGGATCTGCTAACAAAATACAATACGACTGCGCGTCTCCTCTTCCTACTCGCCCGCGAAGCTGATGGAGCTGTGATAGCCCAAAGCGCTCCGCATCATAGATGACCATAACCGTGGCGTTTGGAACGTTCACCCCTACTTCAACAACCGTTGTCGAAACAAGAATTTGCACATTGTTTACGCTAAACTCTTTCATGACTTCTTCTTTTTCATCTGGTGTTAAGCGCCCATGCATCAGTCCTACATTCCATTGCCCTTTAAAATATTGAACAAGGGTACTATGAACATCAATGGCATTTTGAACGTCCAACTTCTCTGATTCTTCAATCAATGGACAAATTACGTAGGCTTGCCGTCCTTCACTCAGTTCTTTCTGGACAAATTGCAAAATACGCTCTAGCATATCATGCTTTACCCAATACGTTTCGATTGCTTTTCGACCAGCTGGCATTTCATCTATAATCGACACGTCCATCTCACCAAAAGCAGTAATGGCAAGCGTTCTTGGAATAGGAGTCGCCGTCATAAATAATACATCTGGACTTTCACCTTTCTCACGAAGAACTCTACGCTGACCTACACCAAAGCGATGTTGCTCATCCGTAATGACAAGACCAAGACTTTTATACACTACTTCATCTTGGATGAGCGCATGAGTACCGACTAACACGTCTATTTCTCCGGCCTGAACTTGTCGCAGAAGCTCACGCCTTGCTTTCCCTTTAACTGAACCCGTTAACAACCCGACGCGCACTTGAACTTTTTCAAGCATGGCACTTAAGGATTCAGCATGCTGTTCGGCTAAAATTTCAGTTGGAACCATTAGAGCACCTTGATGCCCTGCCAATACCGTTGCATATAGCGCAACGGCAGCAACAACCGTTTTACCTGAACCTACATCTCCTTGTAATAGGCGATTCATTCGATAAGGCGACTTCATATCAGCAGTAATTTCATTCACTACTCGTTTTTGAGCGTTTGTTAACGGGAATGGCAGTTGATTTGTAAACTCAACTAAATCGCTTGATTGAAACACTTGAGACATACCAGCCGTTTCTTCTCGCTCACGCTTTCGAAGCGCCTGCATCTTTAGCTGAAACAGCAAAAACTCTTCATATACAAATCGCCTGCGCGCTTGTTTTAAATCGCTATGGTCTCGAGGTAGATGAATCGTTCGCACCGCATCTTCTCGTGCCATTAACTTATATCGATTTCGGAGCGATAAAGGGAGCATGTCTTCAATTTGACTTCCATACTGATTTAAAGCCAGGGTGATAAACTTACGAATTGCTTTTACAGTAAGCGCTGCTTTTGTGGAATAAACTGGCTCAATGGTTTGATTTTTTTTGAAAGGTGAAAACTGTAGTTCTTGAAGAGTAATCGTTTGGCGGTGCTGATCCCATTTTCCCGTCACAGTAACCGTTTGATCAATTTCAAGCTTTGATTTGTAATAAGGTCGGTTAAAGCACGTAACGGTAACAAGATAACGACCAACCAACAAGCGAAAGGTTAATCGAGACCGTTTTTTTCCGTAATAAGTAAGAGAGGGAACGCTGTGAACCTTTCCCTCTACCGTTACTTTTTCATCATGTTTAGCATCCGCTAAATCTTTCAGCTCATAGTCCTCATAGCGATAAGGAAAATGCTCAAGTAAATCTTGTACAGATTGTATCTTCATTTCTTCGAGAAGAGTCGCTGTCTCTTCTCCAATCCCTTTAATGGTTTTAATGGAAATTTTATTTAATTCATTCACTTTTGTTTAATGCAATACCAAAGATCTTTGCTTCTAGCTCGCGACCTGTTGGTGTTGCCGCTAAGCCTCCTTGTGCAGTTTCTCGTAACGCTACTGGCATTGTTTGACCAATTCGATACATTGCATCAATTACTTCATCACACGGAATTCGACTTGTAACACCTGCTAACGCCATATCAGCAGCAATCATTGCATTCGCAGCGCCCATCGCGTTTCTCTTTACGCACGGTACTTCTACTAATCCTGCTACAGGGTCACATACTAATCCTAGCATATTCTTAAGCGTAATTGCCATTGCTTCAGCTGCTTGACTAGGTGTACCACCCGCCATTTCTACAATCGCTGCCGCTGCCATGCCAGACGCTGACCCTACTTCAGCTTGACACCCTCCTGCTGCACCTGAAATGGAAGCATTGTTTGCCACAACAAATCCAAATGCTCCTGATGTAAATAGAAATTCAATCATTTCTTCACGCGTTGGATTTAATTTATTTTTCACTGCAAATAACGTTCCAGGCACCACTCCAGCTGAACCGGCTGTCGGTGTTGCACAAATCGTTCCCATCGCAGCATTTACTTCGTTCGTTGCTACCGCTTTACTTACTGCATCTAAGATTAAATTACCAGATAAAGCATTTCCACTTTCAATATACTTTTGTATTAAAACAGCATCGCCACCTGTTAGACCAGTAACGGACTGAACGCCTCTTAACCCACGCTCCACCGCTTCTTCCATAACCGTTAAATTGCGATCCATTCTTTCAAAGACCTCTTCACGGTTTAAGCCAGTAACTTCTACTTCTTGTTCAATCATAATTTCCGCTATTTTGACCTTTTTACTTTCTGCTAACTCTACTAATTCCGCTACATTTCGAAACATAGTATCCTCCCATTTTACAACATGATGTCATTCTATCTAAGCCAATATCATCTTGCTAAGCATTTATTTAAACGATAGATTACTTCCTTTTTCCAAAAAGGCATAAAAAGCAGTACGCTACTCAACCATTCTTGTCACTTTAATAATGTGCGGTAATCCTTGTAGCTCTTCAATTACTGCATCTTCAATGTTTGTGTCCATTTCAATGGCCATTAATGCAACCTGTCCTTTTTCCTTTCGAGATACTTCCATATGGCCAATGTTAATAGAATGCTTCATTAATATATTCGTCACCGTTGCAATCGCTCCAAAACGATCGTTGTGTACAACAAGGATAGCAGGATTCATGCCTGATAAATTTAACTCAAATCCATTTAATTCTGTGATTTGAATTTTACCACCACCAATTGAGATACCAACAACTTCAATTTCTTTATCACCATCAATCATTCGCACGCGCGCCGTGTTTGGATGATCAGTAATCGCTGTTTCTTCAATAAACGTCACGTCCATGCCCGCTTGTTTAGCTAATGTAAGAGACTCAGGAATTCGAGGGTCAAACGTATCAAAATCTAATACCCCTCCAATGATTGCTACATCTGTCCCATGGCCTTTATATGTTTGAGCAAAAGATCCATAAAGTGAGACGATGACTTTTTCTGGCTGTTTGCCAAACAACGTTCTTGCTACCCTACCAATACGCGCAGCACCTGCTGTATGTGAACTTGATGGACCAATCATAATTGGACCAATAATATCGAATACGGATTTATATTTCATGGTTACTCTCCCCCTGTAAAAAGGATATTAAACTTTAATGTTATCGCTATCACTTTATATGTTACTTGACGTTTTCTATTTTTGGAACCCTAGAAATTCGTTATAATAAAGTTTTAAAATTCGAAATAATAAGCTAACATTTTTCTCTTTATTCTCCGATAAAAAAAGCTGACTCTTCATTCGAGTCAGCTTTTGAGTTATGCTGCTTCTTTTGTTTCTTGTTCAAGCTCTGCAACTGTTTTGATATTAAAGTTTTTAAACACGTTTGAACCAATATACCCAATAACTGCTCCACCAACTGCACATAGTGCTGCGCAAATTGTTACTTTTATTGGATCGTTAAAGCCATACATAACTGCTAAACCTGCAATAGGAGTAGCTGTTCCTGTCGCATCGTTTACCAATCCAAATAGGGAAACAATGACACCACCTACTGCTCCACCAACAAAATTTGTTACATAAATTGGAATTGGGTTAGCCGATATTATATTAGCTTGCGTTAATGGCTCTACAGCTACTGAAATTGTGGTACGACGATCTCCAAATTTCAAACGATCGAATAATACATAATTCATAAATGACGAACCGAAAACCGCTAGTGCACCAATTGCCATCGGAAGACCCGTTAAGCCAAGCATAGCTGTTAAAGCCATTGAGCTTAGAGGTGCCGTAGCAACAACCGTGATAACGCCACCGAGTATAATTCCCATTAGAATTGGATTAGCATTTGCTGTTTCCTTAATGATGGAACCAATGTTCAATAGCGTGGCATCCACCAAAGGCGAAATCCCTGTTGCGATTAAGCGTGTTAACGGTGCAATAACTAAAATTGCTCCCAATAAATCTAAACCTGCAGGCGCTTTTTTCTCTACTACTTTCATAGCAAAAGCCATGATATAGCCAGCAAAGAAGCCAGGTAACAGGCCTAATCCTGAACAGACAACCCCCATCATTAATGCGTAAACGGGAGATACGCCTAGTGCCAACGCTACTAACGCAGCAGCAGCGACGCCACCCATACCCCCAGCAGCTTCTCCTACTTCACCTAAAAATTTGATATTTAATAAATCGCCACCCACATACAGTTGAAATGCTTCAACGAGAAACGCCGCAACGGCACCGCTTGCCAAAGCACCCATAGCTTTCATCCCATACGGTGCTTTGTTACTGAAAAGCCAAAATAAAAATAAGACCAATAAAAGCAGTGCCGTACCTTTCAAAATCTCCATTGTAAATTCCCCCTATGCTGCATTCATCTTCACTTAAGTATTCACTTTAAAGTAACGCACGATGTACGCCCCCTTTAAAAATTATCACAATATAGTGGGCTTTTCAACCGAAAGAACCATTTATACGAACAAAAGAACAAATACAAAACAAAATGTTCGTATTCTGTAAATTCCGACAGTTTAAAAATCAATAAAAAAAATGCAAGTTAGTCATAAAACTAACCTGCATTTATATTATTCAATCGCAAAGATATATGAGTATAATGGTTGCCCACCTTTATGGACTTCAACTTCAACATCGTCAAATTGACTTTCAACAAATGATACTAACTCATCCATTTCTGTATCAGCTACATCTTCACCTTGCAAAATCGTGATGATTTCTGAGTCTTCATCAACCATATGTTGCAGTAACTTTTTAGCAGCTTCAAGCTTTTCAGTATCCTTTACAACAATTTGCTTTTCAGCAATTCCCATAAAGTCACCTTTTGCAAGCTCTAAGCCGTCGATATTGGTATCACGTACAGCGTACGTAATTTGCCCCGTCTTCACATGACCAAGGGCTTCTGTCATCGCTTCTTCGTTCGTATTTAGATCTGATTGAGGATTAAACGATAGAAGCGCTGTCATTCCTTGTGGAACTGTTTTAGAAGGAACAACGGCAACGTGATCTCCTACTACAGACGCAGCTTGATTTGCAGCCATCACGATATTACCATTATTAGGAAGGATAATCACTTTTTCAGCGTGTGTTTCTTCGATTGCTTTGACAATATCTTCTGTACTTGGATTCATCGTTTGGCCACCTTCAATTACAACAGTAGCTCCGATACTTTTAAACAGCTCTGCAATGCCACTTCCCATTGAAACCGTCACAATACCGTATGGCTTTTTCTCAGCCTTTACAGGAGCAGGTGCTTCTTTCGAAACAATTTCGCTATGCTGTTCACGCATGTTTTCAATTTTCATTTTTATTAAGCTACCGTAGCGCTGGCCATAATTTAATACTTCACCCGGATGCTCAGCATGAATATGCACTTTTACGACTTCATCATCAGACACAACTAATAAAGAATCGCCCCATTCGCTTAGATCCTGGCGAAATGTCTCTTCTGAGAATGCGTGCTTTTCCATTTTGTCTGCTTCTAACCGAACCATAAATTCTGTACAGTACCCAAACTCGATATCTTCAGTGTTCATATGGCTTTGAGCGTGCTTATGGTGTTCAGCGTTTACAAGCTCATTCATTGATGGAATTGCCAGAGGTACACCTGGAAGCTTTTCTCCCTTTAGCTCTGCTAGGAATCCTTCATAAATTAAAACTAAGCCTTGTCCACCGCTGTCTACAACGCCTACTTCTTTTAAAACAGGCAGTAATTCTGGGGTGCGATCAAGAGAGGCTTTTGATGCTTTTAGCACTTCTTCCATAAATGGAATCATTTCTGGTTGCTTTTCAGCTACTTCAACTGCTTTTTTAGCCGTATCTTTTGCAACGGTTAGAATCGTACCTTCAATTGGCTTCATAACAGCTTTATAGGCTGTTTCAACGCCCATCTCAAGCGCGTGTGCAAAGTCTACTGTCGTAATAAATTCTTTTTGTTCAATCGCTTTGCCAAAACCTCTGAAAAGCTGTGATAAGATCACGCCTGAGTTACCACGCGCCCCCATTAATAGGCCTTTTGATAAAGCTTGTCCTACTTGTCCAATATGATTTGATACATTTCTTTTTACTTCTTTAGCACCTGATGTGATCGACAGGTTCATGTTGGTACCTGTATCTCCATCTGGAACTGGAAAAACGTTTAGTGCATCTACATAGTCAGCATTGTTTGACAGATGCTGTGCTCCTTGAAGCACCATTTCCGCAAAACGCTTTCCGTTCAATGTTGTCATTGACACGAATCTTCCTCCTTAATTACACGTTCGTTACACGAACACCCTGCACGTAAATATTTACTGAGTCAACCGTTAGACCCACTGTTTGTTCTAGCGTATATTTCACTTTAGTCTGTACGTTATGAGCAATTTCTGAGATTTTCGTTCCATAACTAACAATGATATACATATCAATATGTACTTCATCATTTTCTTGCCTTACGATAATACCCCGTGTAAAGTTTTCTTTACGAAGAATGTCAGTAAGACCATCTTTAATTTGATTCTTAGAAGCCATGCCGATGATGCCATAGCAGTCAATAGCTGCCCCTCCAGCAATCGTTGCAATTACGTCTGTGGAGATATCAATTTGACCGTACTTAGTTTTCATTTCGATGGACATACTTTTTCCCCTTTCTATACATAGGCTAATAAATATTTTACTATAACCAATCTCTTTTTAAAAGAACATTCCCTAATTACCCAAATTTAACTCTCTTTATTATTGAACATACATTCAATTTATATGTCAAGGAAAATTTCTTGAAAGCTTTTGTTGAGAAGTATTGCATTATAAAGAATGCTGTGATAAATTAATATAGTATTTCTCAAAAAGCAGAATTGAGTAGTTTTTTTGTGTTAGGAGGGAAAACTATGGCACGCAAATGTGTAATCACTGGCAGAAAAGCTCGTTCAGGTAATGCACGTTCTCACGCTATGAACGCTACAAAGCGTAAATGGGGTGCTAACGTTCAAAAAGTACGTATCCTTGTGGACGGTAAACCAAAACGTGTATACGTATCAGCTAGAGCCCTTAAATCAGGTAAAGTTGAGCGCGTTTAATTTTCGATAACGAAAAAGCACCATGTATATGGTGCTTCTTTTATTATCTTGCTTTTTAATCTTTTTTAAATGAATTTAGCATGACCTTTACAATACCACCTAAAAACTTTGGAAGTTTAATCGTATAAAATTTCATACTACTCCTCCTCACCATTTCCACCATTCATCTACTTTTAATGGACTACCTTCATCCATTCTTCCATCAACATTATTAAAGTCTTTTACAAGCAATCTGCATCATTGCTTCTTATCATCATTAATATGCCTGTAGTAAATGAAAAAGTACCTCTTTGTGCAAGAAGTTCGTTACTTATACATAAAGTAGAGCCAAGTTCTACATAGTGGTTTGTTAGGGGATACTTAAAGCCTGTTAGCGTAAGGTTTTCAACACCGCCAGCATAAGGAACAAACGAGACGTATTTCGCTTGAGTTCTTACTTCAATTTCATGCGTTCCAGGAGAGAACAATTGAATGCTATTTTGCTTGTCAATTAGCTCTACCTTCACGTTTTCTTGCAGGCTTTTATACAGAAGCTGAATGGCTCCAAACGTATGATCAATTCTACCGCCCGTAGCTCCAAAAACCCGAATGTACGCAGGTTTTTTAGACACAGCCCACTCAACCGCAAGCTCTAAATCCGTTGCATCTTTTTCAGAAGGATAAACATGTAAATCTTGCAGCCGATCCTGAATAGCCTTCAGCTGCTCTTCATTGATGGAGTCAAAGTCTCCAAACGCTTCATCAGGAATAATCCCCTGCTCAAGAAGAGTGAACACACCGCGATCTACACCTATCCACTTATCACATGCCTTCCACTTGTGAAGTTCCGGCACATAATTATCCGGACCTCCTGCCAAAATATGAATAATAATGATAAGCCACCCTTTCTATTTATGAATTATTTAAAAAAGTTGCCAAGGAAAAGCAGATTTCACTCCTCCTTTGACAACTTTTGTAGACTCTTTATATAGTTGAACGAATTCGATCAATTGCCGCTGCGCGGTCTTCTTGATCATAAATAGCTGAGCCAGCTACTAAAACGTTTGCTCCAGCTTCTACGCATTTTTTTGCTGTTTCTTCGTTTACTCCACCATCTACTTCCACTTCAATAGATAGCTGACGAATTTCAATAAGCTGCGAGATTTGTTCAATTTTCGGTAGTACGCTATTAATAAACTTTTGGCCTCCAAAACCTGGATTAACCGTCATTAATAAAATTAGGTCGATGTCTTCTAACACGTGCTTTACAACATCAATTGGAGTAGCTGGATTTAACGCAATTCCAACTTTCATACCATGTTCTTTAATCAATTGAATTGTACGATGTAAATGCGTACAAGCTTCTGCATGCACAGTTAAAATATCAGCACCTGCTTTTGCAAACATCGGAATATACGCATCAGGGTTACCAATCATTAAGTGAACATCTAGCGGAAGAGATGTAATTGGACGAATTGCTTCTACAATTAAAGGACCAATTGTAATGTTAGGAACAAAATGGCCATCCATTACATCCACATGAATATAATCAGCTCCACCAGCTTCTACTTCACGAATTTCTTCTCCTAATTTAGAAAAATTAGCTGATAAGATGGAAGGTGCAATTTTTGTCATGTTTAATACCTCGGCTTTCTTTGCTTGATTTCTTCAACAAACTGCAAATAATGCTCATAACGGTAAGCAGGAATTGCTTGGTTCTCCACTGCCTGCTTAACTGCACATTTTGGTTCTTTCACATGCAGACATCCTCTGAACTTACAGTCTTCACTTAAGCGAGACATTTCTGGAAAGCAGTGAGAAAGTTCTTCTACCTCTAGAGTTAGAAACTCCAAGGAGCTAAAGCCCGGTGTATCTGCTACGAGTCCTTCACCAAATGAAATAAGCTCTACATGTCTGGTTGTATGCTTTCCTCGCCCTAGAGATGTTGAAATATCATTTGTCTTCAGCTCTAACTCAGGCTTCAAAACGTTTAGTAACGAAGATTTACCAACTCCTGATTGTCCTGCAATGACCGTTATTTGATTTTCAAACAGCGGCTTAATTTCTGCAATACCACTTTCCATTACGGTTGATGTTAAAATTACCTCATATCCTATTTTACGATAATCTTCGGCATATTGCTCAATTAATTGTTTTTGTTTCTCTGACAACAAATCAACTTTTGAAATACAAATAACCGGCTGAATATCATTTGACTCTACCAAAGCTAAAAAGCGATCCAAAAGCACCGTACTAAAATCAGGCTCGATAGCTGAAAATACTAACAACGCTTGATCAACGTTTGAGATTGGCGGTCGCACTAACTCATTTTTACGTTCTTTAATTTCAAGTATATACCCTTCAAGCTCATTATCAGCTTGAAATACTACTTCATCGCCTACTAATGGAGTGACTTTCTTCTTTCGAAACACTCCTCTTCCGCGACACTGGGTTACTTGTCCATCATGAAGAACATAATAAAATCCACTTAAGGATTTAATAATTCTTCCTTCTGGCATAACCTCACTCCTATCATTCTTCTGGATATTCTACAGCTTTTTCTTCAATTACTTGACCATCTCGAACTACTTTGTACTTGGCTGGCTCGCCTTCTTTCACTAACACATCGAATGATTCAGTAACCGTTTCTGTAATTGTTAGTTCTTTAATAGGCACAGACATTGTATTATCTGCATCTTCTACGTAAATCTCTACTTTTTGCTCAGGATTTTCTCCTTCACTTTTCTTTTCCTCATAGGGAATTGTTACTTGTACATTGACAGTTTGAGGAGGTACTTCTTTCTTCCCTAAGGAAACTTTAAACGTTAGCTTATCACCTTTTTTAATAACCGAACCAGCTTTCGGGGTTTGAGAAATAACCAAACCTTTTTCAACAGTATCAGAATATTCGTTTTCTACTGCAATTTCAAATTCTTCTTCTGCTACATAATCTCGAACGCTTTTTTCCGTCCATCCTGAGAAATCCTTCACTTTAATTTCCGGAGGTCCTTTGCTTATCCATAACGTAACGGCCGTGCTTTCTGGAACAACCTCTTCACTTTCTTTTGGACTTTGATCTAATATTGTTCCTTTGGGCTCCTCACTGTCGATTTCAATTGTTCGCACTTCACGATAATTCTGACTTTCAAGCAGCTTTTGAACTTCACTTACATCTCGGCCATTAAAGCGATCAAACGCTACTTTTGCTTTCCCAGTACTTCGATAGATAATAACAGCTGTACCTTCTTTTACCACATTTCCCGCTTTAGGTGATGTTTTAACCACATCTCCTTCTTGTACTTCGTCATCAGCTATATCCTTTGGATCTTTCACATTAAACCCTAATGATACAAGCTCAGTCACGGCTGACTCATAGTCTTCATTATGTAAATCAGGCACCGTAATATCCTTAGGCAATAGTAAAGAAGGAATAAAAGTCACAGCAGCGACGCTCGCTGCCGCTAACAATAAAAAAATGAGCGCAAGCGTTAAAATAACTTTACTTTTCTTTCTAGGCTTTTTCTTAGATTCTACTTCATTTTGATGTGTATTAGAAGGTTTACGAACAGCCGTCTTTTCCAATTCATGACCATACGGCTCATCTTTTATAATTGGAATTGCTTTTGTTACTTCATCATCATCTGGTACAATAAACTTTTGTTCATTGTGTCGAGTGGGATGAATAGCAGAGCGTAAATCTTCTTCAAATTCTTCTACCGTATTATAGCGATAAAAAGGGTCTTTTGTTGTTGCTTTCAATACAACGTTTTCTACGCTTTGTGGGATAGAAGGATTCCATTTCCTTGGTGAGGGTGTTTCCGTTTGTAAGTGCTTTAGTGCAATGGAAACAGCAGACTCTCCCGAGAATGGTACTCGCCCAGTTAACAATTCAAATAAAACAACGCCTAATGAATAAATATCGGACTTTTTATTCGCTAGACCTCCTCTTGCTTGTTCTGGAGATAGATAATGAACAGACCCTAATACAGAGTTTGTATGTGTAATAGTTGTTGAGCTTAAAGCCACGGCAATTCCAAAGTCCGTTACTTTTGCCGTATCATCATGGTCAATTAGAATATTTTGTGGTTTAATATCTCGGTGAATAATTCCATATTGATGAGCATGAGCAATTGCGGATGTAATTTGAGTCATAATATGTATCGCTTTCTCTAAAGATAACGGTGACTCTTGTAAAATATATTGCTTTAAGGTCATTCCAGGGACATATTCCATTACAATATAGTAGATGTCCTCTTCTTCTCCAACATCATAAATACTCACAATATTTGGATGAGCAATGCTTGTTGCAGATTGTGCCTCACGGTGGAAACGCTTAATAAAAGCATCGTCATTAGCAAAATCTAGCCGCAGAACTTTAATTGCCACGTCGCGATCTAAAATCATATCACGTGCTAAATAAACGTTGGCCATGCCACCTCCACCAATGACATGTAGAATTTTATAACGGTCGTTTAGCCGTCTCCCGATTAGCAACGTTCTCACCCACTTTCAGATGTAAAGTCCACAATTGCTAGTGTAATATTATCTTCTCCACCTAATTCATTAGCTAATGTAATTAAGTATGTACCTGTTTCGTTTAGGGACGTTCCAGGTTGTAAAATGTCTTGGAGCTTCTCTTCGCTTATTTTATTGGAAAGTCCATCTGAACACAATAATAATAAATCTGTTGATTCAACTTCAACTGTTTTTACATCAAGATCTACTTTTTCTTCAGTACCTAATGCACGTAATAAAATATTTTTGCGAGGATGATGTTCCGCATCTTCTCGTGAAATTTGACCGTTTTTCACCAGCTCATTGACAAGGGAATGGTCTTCTGTAATTTGCCTAAAACCATCTTCACTGAATAAATAGCCCCGGCTATCTCCAATATTACCAATTGTACAAAATTCGGATGTGCAAATAGCTAATACGATGGTTGTGCCCATTCCTTTACATTCTTCATGTTCACTTGCATGTTGATGAATAGCTTCATTTACATTCATCACTTGTTCACGTATCCAAATAGTAGCATCATTCGGTTCATTTATAACTGGGCTACTCGTCCAGACGTCTTGCAATTTTTGAACTGCCATCGCGCTGGCTACATCTCCAGCGCGATGACCTCCCATACCATCTGCTACAATTGCAAGCACCTGGCCATGAGCATTCAAAAATACCCCTCCGTTATCTTCATTGTGTTGACGTATTCTCCCTCGGTCTGTCATAAAGACAGTTTCCATACAATCACCTCGTCTCTTCTTTACGCTCCTTCGCACGCAATTGACCACAAGCTGCATCAATATCATGACCTTGCTCACGGCGAATTGTTACGTTAACACCATGTTTTTTCAACGTACTTTCAAATTCAAAAATTTGTTCACGCGGTGTACGAACGTAATCACGCTCTGGAACATAGTTCACAGGAATTAAATTCACGTGACATTTAATGTTTTTAATAAGCGCTGCTAACTCTTCAGCATGTTCTACCTGGTCATTTACTCCACCAAACAAACCATATTCAAAACTGATACGACGACCTGTTTTGTCCGTATAGTATTTAATTGCTTCCATTAAATCAGGTAGCTTGTACGCACGGTTAATAGGCATCAATTTCGAACGAATATCGTTGTTTGGTGCGTGTAGTGAAATGGCAAAATTAATTTGCATTTGCTCATCAGCAAATTTATAGATTTTAGGGATGATTCCACTTGTTGATACCGTAATATGACGCGCACCAATATTAAGACCGTTATCGTGATTAATAATTTTTAAGAAGCCCATCATTTGATCGTAGTTATCAAACGGTTCACCAATACCCATAATTACGACATGACTTACGCGTTCTCCTTGTTCATCAAGCGCTTTTTGTACTTTCACTACTTGAGCAACAATTTCACCAGCTTCTAAGTTACGCTTTAATCCACCAAGCGTAGAGGCACAGAACGTACAGCCAATGCGACAGCCAACTTGTGTTGTTACACAGATTGAGTTTCCGTACTCGTGGCGCATAAGCACTGTTTCAATTGTATAACCATCGTGAAGCTCAAATAAAAATTTCATTGTTCCATCTGCAGAGGTTTGTTGAACAGCTGTTTTTAACGTAGTTAAAACAAACGCTTCATTTAACTTATCACGCAGTCCTTTTGACAAATTTGACATATCGTCAAATTCAGTTACACGCTTTACATATAGCCAGTCAAAAATCTGTTTCCCACGGAATTTTTTCTCTCCCTGAGATACTAACCATGCTTCTAACTCATGTAGTTGTAATGAGTAAATTGACGGTTTTTTATTTTCCACTTTTGTATCTTTCGTTCTTTTACTAACAGTTCCTTCCATTTTTACACCTTCTTTTGTAAACACGCAATATAAAACCCATCGCTTTCCTCGCTTGGAAGCAGTTGAATTTGTCCATGTTTAACGTTTTGTTTAAGCTTTTCTGGCATGCGTTCTGCCAAGGTAGAGTCTACCATAAATTCTGCATGATTATCGAGAAATGCATCCACTACATCTCCATTTTCATCACGATCAATCGTACATGTACTGTATACAAGCGTCCCACCCTTTTTTAAAAGTGGCGCAACAGCTGATAAAATATCAAGCTGGATTTTTGCCAATTGCTGAACGTCACGCTCGGTCTTAACATACTTTAAATCCGGCTTTCTTCGCATAACCCCGAATCCTGAGCACGGAGCATCGACTAAAATGCGATCAAACGTTTCCGCTTCAAAGCGCTCTGCCACCTTACGACTATCTTGCACCGTTGGTGAAACATTCGTAAGCTGCAAGCGCTCTGCTTGCTCAGAAATTAACTTGACTTTATGATCATGAATATCTAAAGAAATGACTTGTCCCGTATTGTTAAGCTTTTCACCGATATGAGTTGATTTCCCACCTGGTGCTGCACAGCTATCTAATATCATTTCTCCTTGTTCGACACCAAGAGCATGAGCGACAAGCATTGAACTTTCGTCCTGTACAGTAAACATCCCTTTTCTAAATGCATCTGTATATGCAGCATTTCCTTTTTGAACTTCTAAAGCTTCCTCAACAAGCTCACCGCTTTCTACAGAAATACCTTCTTCTTTAAGCTGAGCAACTACTTCAGAAACAGTGAACCTCGCTGTGTTTACGCGAAGCGTTTGCTTAGGGGACATTAGATTAGCTAAACAAATTTCACGCGTTTTGTCCAATCCATATTGTTCCACCCATCGTTTTACCAACCATAAAGGATGACTCGTTTCTACCGATAAGCGCTCGATAGGATCTTTAATCTCTTCTACGCTTGGAACTCCGTTTCGTTGCACATTACGTAAAACACCATTCACCATCGAAGCAATTCCTTTATGGCCACGCTTCTTAGCAATTTCTACTGCTTCATGAATAACTGCGCGATCAGGTACACGATCTAAGTGCAGCATCTGATAAAGAGACAAACGAAGCAATACTTTGACCCAAGGCTGAAGCTTTTTGGCTTTCGCTAAAAATGGAGCCAAACTATAGTCTAGCGTATCTCTTCTTTGAATTGTACCATATACAATCTCTGTTAAGAGACCGGCATCTTTCCCTTGAACACCGTACTTTTGAATACTTTTATTTAACAACAAGTTACTGAAAGCCTGATTTTTTTCAATCGAAAGTAAAATATCAAGCGCGATATCACGAACGTTATATTTACTCATTATGAGCTCCTAACACAGCTCCTACTTCAATGCCATTCCCGCGTAAGAACTGCGCGGCTTCCATTCTCTTTTTCCCAGATGGTTGAAGCTCTGTAATTTTAATTCCTGTACGGTTTCCTGTCGCCACGATAAATCCATCTTTTTCAAGGGATACTACCTTCCCCGGATCTCCTTCTGCAGCAACTTTTTCTCCCCACCAAACTTTCATCACTTGACCATCTAGCGTCGTATACGCCACTGGCCAAGGGTGAAGACCGCGGATGTGGTTATAAATTTCCTCACCGCTTCGCGTCCAATCAATTTTTTCTTGTTCGCGCTTTATGTTAAACGCAAATGTGGCTTCATCTTCGTTCTGCTTTATTGGCGTTAGATTACCTGATACGAGGGCTGGAATAGTTTCAGATAATAATTTAGCTCCCGCTTCGCTTAGTTTATCGTGCAGTGTTCCAACATGGTCTTTTTCTTCAATAGGCACTTCGACTTTCGTCAAAATATCACCGGCATCTAGCTTTTCGACCATATACATAATCGTTACGCCAGTTTTGGGCTTCCCTTGTAAAATAGAATAATGAATCGGTGCTCCTCCTCTAAGCTCAGGCAGCAACGATGCATGGACATTAATACAGCCATATTTCGGCGCTTCTAAAATTGGTGTTGGTAAAATTTGTCCAAACGCTGCCGTTACAATTAAGTCAGGGTTATATGCCAATACTTCACTGTACGCTTCTTCTAAACGAATTTTTTCTGGTTGCAGCACTGGAATGCCATGCTTTTGTGCCTCTACTTTCACTGGTGGTGGAGTCATAACTCTTTTTCTTCCTTTTGGACGATCAGGCTGTGTTACAACGGCCACTACTTCATATCCATCTTTAATTAAAGTCTGCAATACCGGTACGGAAAAATCCGGTGTTCCCATAAACACAACTTTCATTTTAAATTCCTACCCTTCTAGTTCTCCATCTTCATAATAACGCGATACTTTCTCAGTAAAAAGTACCCCGTGTAAATGGTCAATTTCATGCTGAATGGCACGAGCTAAAAAACCCTTTGCTTCCATTACAAATACTTTTCCACGACGATTATGTGCTCGTACTTTCACATAATCAGCGCGAGTTACGTCACCAAAAAGGCCCGGAAAACTTAAGCAGCCTTCAGGACCAGTTTGTTGACCATGCTTTTCAAGAATGACTGGGTTAACCAATTCAATTTTTCCGTGTCGATCTCCTATATCAACCACTGCTACTTGCTGTAATACACCAACCTGTGGAGCAGCAAGTCCTACTCCATCTGCTTCAAGCATTAAATCATACATGCCATTGATTAACTTAGCTAATTTATTATCAAACACTGTGACAGGTTCACATTTTGTCTCTAATACTTCATCGGGATGGTAAACTAGCTTTAATTTAGCCAAATTACTCCCTCCTTCAACTCTTTCTATTTATATCCAAAACTGCAGTCATTTAACGTTTTAGTTGTCGATTTACATCATTGAATAAGGGTGTAAATCAATCGTAATCGTTAATTGCTCCTGCTGAATTTGATCTTGGTACTGGTTCACTACATATTTTAAAGCTGGTATCATATTCGGTTCCAGCTTGTATTTTATCATGCATTGATATCGATATCTATCTTTTATCTTAGCAATTGGAGAGGCAACAGGTCCTAAAATAACGGCTTGCGGAGAGAGCTTTTGTCTTAAATACTGCGATATTTTCCCAGTCACAGACACCACTTTTGCCACGTTTTCATGTGAGACAGTTACCAACGCCAAATAAAAGAACGGTGGATAACGATGAGCTTGTCTAAGCTTCATTTCCTCAAGATAAAAAGTATCATAGTCGTGCTGACTTGCTAACTGAATGCTGTAATGCTCAGGAGCATAGGTTTGAATAACGACTTCACCAGGCAAGTGGTGACGTCCCGCTCTTCCGCTTACTTGTGTAAGGAGCTGAAACGTTTTTTCAGCAGCTCGAAAGTCAGGAAGGTTCAACATCGTATCTGCTGATAACACCCCAACAAGCGTTACGTTTGGAAAGTCTAAACCTTTAGCAATCATTTGCGTACCTAATAAAATCTGCGCTTCTCCATTTCCAAACTTTGTTAGGAGCTTTTCATGCGCCCCTTTTCGGCTTGTTGTGTCAACATCCATTCGAATGACAGACGCTTCAGGCAACACCTTTCCAAGCTCTTCTTCCACCTTTTGCGTCCCTGATCCAAAAAAGCGAATATGGTCGCTTTCGCACTCTGGACAAGCCGTTTGAGTTGGCTCTTCATAGCCACAGTAATGACATTTCATTCGGTTTTGGTAGCGGTGATATGTCAATGAAATTTCACAGTGCGGACACGAAGGAACATATCCACAGTCACGGCACATAACAAAAGATGAGTGCCCTCTCTTATTTAAGAACAATACAATTTGTTCTCGTCTTTCAAGGCGCTCACGTATTTTTTCAAGAAGAAGCGTAGAGAACATTGACCGGTTTCCATCGCGGAGCTCTTCACGCATATCTACAATATCTACTTTTGGAAGAGCTGATTTATTCATTCGTTCGCGTAGTGGCAGAAGTTTATAAACCCCTTTTTGAGCACGTGCAAATGACTCTAGTGTCGGGGTTGCACTTCCTAAAATTACTGGACAGTTGTGAAATTCTGCGCGTTTAATTGCCACATCGCGCGCGTGATACCTGGGATTCTCCTCTTGCTTATAGCTCGTTTCATGCTCTTCATCAATGATGATGATGCCCACATGTTGAAACGGAGCAAAGATAGCCGACCTTGCCCCTACGACTACGGATACCTCTTTGCGCTGAATTTTACGCCACTCATCGTATTTCTCACCGGCCGACAAACCGCTATGCATCACGGCTACCTTCGAACCGAATCGCTCTTTAAATCTTTTGACCATTTGAGGCGTTAGTGATATTTCTGGAACAAGCATAATTGCTTCTTTCCCCTGTTTCAACACTTGATCAATTGACTGTAAATACACTTCCGTTTTACCGCTTCCAGTTACACCATACATGAGAAAAACATCGTGTTCATGGTTCTCAATATCGCGCAGGATTGGCTTGATAGCAGCCGATTGCTCATCTGTTAACGGAAAAGGTTTTGAAGGAATAAAATCACGATTGGCATACGGGTCTCGATAAATCTCCATATCAACCTCGTGAAGCAATCCTTTTGAAACTAATCCTTTAATAGGTGCACTCGTTACGTTAAGCACAGTCATAATGTCTCTTTGTGCTACTACTTCTTCTTGCACAAGCATAAATTCAAGCACTTGCTTTTGCTTTTCAGCTTGTTTAGGCAACTCTTGGAGCAGCTGTTTGACATGTTCAGGCGGCTGAGCTAAACGAAGAGCTTTCACGGTCTTTTTATTCCCTTTACTTTTGACTAAATATACAACTTCTAAGAGTCCTTTTTGAATATCGCGATAAAAGCTATTTACAGACTCTGATTTCTCAATGTCGCTCCACATCACTTCGGAAGTATGTTGAAAGTACGGCTGAACCTTTGAGTGAAGCTGTGAACTTTCTACTCCTGGTTGAAGCAATATCTTTTTGTCATATTTTGCTTTCATCGCAGCAGGGAGCATTACTTGAAAAGCAGATATTTTAAAGCAAAGCGTTTTTTCAGTGAGCCAATGACCTAGCTCTAATAATTCAGGCGTTAACACTGGTGTTAAATCAAGCAGCTCAGCGATTGGCTTCGTTCGCTTTACATCTGTTTCTAATTTAACGTCTACAACAAACCCCTGCACCTTGCGCGGGCCAAACGGAACGATTACCCGCATTCCTGGGACAAGAATCTCTCTCCACTGTTGAGGAATCGAGTAATCGAATGATCGGTCTGTCTGCTTCGCTGCTACGTCAACAATTACGCTAGCAAAATTCATTGTCGAACACTCTCTAGCAGCTGCTTCACTTCTTCTAATAAAACTTTAGCGACAGATGATTTAGACATAAGAGGAAGCTGCCTTTGCTCACCGTTTCGCTTATAAAATTTTACGATATTCGTATCTGTTCCAAAACCTGCACCTTCACTTGTTACGTTGTTAGCGACAATCATATCTAGATTTTTGCTTTCGAGCTTCTTTTGAGCATATAAGTCTACCTGTTCTGTTTCTGCTGCAAATCCAACGAGCACCTGATTGTAATCTTTATAATCTCCGAGCGTTTTTAAAATGTCAGTAGTGCGCTCCAACTCTAGTACTGCCTCTCCCGGCTGCTTCTTCATCTTTTGCTGATGAACATGCTTTGGACGATAGTCAGCAACTGCCGCGGATTTAATGACAACATCCATATCCGTATAATGCTTCATCACCGCTTCAAACATCTGCTGTGCACTCTCGATTTGAACTGTTTTGACGTTAACGGGTGGCGTCAGCTGTGTTGGCCCAGATATAAGCGTTACGTTGGCTCCTTGCTTCGCTGCTTCTTCTGCGATAGCATAGCCCATTTTCCCAGTCGAACGATTAGTAAAGAAACGTACAGGATCCACTCGTTCAACCGTTGGCCCTGCTGTAACTAAAACATTCGTACCTTTTAGCGCTTGAGGTGGCTTTTGGTCATAAAAATAAGACTGTAGAAGACTAACAATTGTTTCAGGTTCTTCTAACCTTCCTTTCCCAACATAACCACATGCTAAATAACCCTCTCCAGGCTCCACAAACTGATAGCCAAATGAAGCTAATGTTTGCATGTTCTTTTTTACAGCTGGATGATCGTACATATGAACATTCATTGCTGGAGCAATCCAAACTGGAGCTGTGGCAGCAAGAAGAGTAGTTAAAATCATATCATCAGCAATTCCATTTGCTAATTTCCCTATCATATTAGCAGTAGCAGGTGCGACAAGAATTAAATCTGGCCAATCTGCTAAGTCAATATGTGCAATAACAGCCGGATCTTTTTCATCAAATGTATCTGTGTATACAGGATTTCTTGAAAGTGCTTGAAATGTTAACGGCGTAACAAACTCACGAGCAGAATCTGTCATAATGACTTTCACTTCGGCTCCTGCTTGTACTAACTTACTGGTTAAAGCCGATGCCTTATAAACAGCAATTCCACCACTAACACATAATAAAATTCGTTTTCCTTTCAACATCGTTACCCATACTCCCATCTTTTTATCTACTGAACAACCTTTACAATGTCCATATTATAACATGTTCAAGAATAGAAGTTGATTTTGACAAACCCTCTTTCTAACAGAAAAAAATAACAACCTACTGCGAATAGGTTGTTATTTTAACAATTATCTTTCTTCATTCTCATCTTTTGAAGGTACGTGCGTATACGTAAGTTGTTCTGAGTTGATTTCTTCTAATGCACAACCTACTAATTTATGAGATACAGGTCTTTGGATTGTTGTATCATTATGCATTTGAAGTTGACGTGCGCGCTTTGCAGCTACTGTTACTAGCGTATATTTAGAATCTAAACGTTGCATTAATGAATCAATTGACGGATAAAGCATTTATTCTACCTCCAACATTCTTTTATAGCGTGCAGATACACGGTCGCGGCGGCAATGCTCTGCCGTGACAATTGCTTGAATACGTGCACATGCATTTTCTACCTTGTCATTTTCTACTACATAATCGTATGCATCCATAAGCTCAATTTCTTCTTTTGCTACGCGCATACGGTTGTTAATTAAATCTTCTGTTTCTGTACCGCGGTTTACAATACGACTCTTCAACTCTGATAAGCTTGGTGGTGCTAAGAAAATAAACAATCCTTCTGGAAATGCTTCTTTCACTTGAAGAGCACCTTGAACCTCAATTTCTAAAAAGACATCTTTCCCTGAAGCTAACGTTTCTTCGACGTAGTCAATTGGTGTACCGTAGTAGTTCCCTACGTACTCTGCCCACTCTAGAAGCTTTTTATTTTCAATCATGTGCTCAAATTCTTCGCGCTCTTTAAAGAAATAATCTACACCATCAACTTCGCCTTCACGTGGACGACGCGTTGTTGCTGAAATAGAGTACTGAAGTTTAATATCTTCTTGTTCAAATAATGCTTTTCTTACCGTTCCTTTTCCAACACCTGACGGTCCGGAAAGAACGATTAATAAACCTCTTTCAATCATTGGTTTATACGCCCTACCCTTCTACTAATTCTTCTTTATTCACAAGCCTTTGTGCTACAGTTTCCGGTTGAACAGGAGCTAAAATAATATGATTACTGTCCATTACAATCACAGCTCGGGTTTTTCTTCCCTGCGTGGCATCAATTAAACTTCCGCGATCCTTCGCTTCTTGCACAATTCGTTTAATTGGTGCTGATTCCGGCTGAACGACAGAAATGATGCGATTAGAAGAAATAAAATTTCCAAATCCAACATTAATTAATTTACCGCTCATACAAAGCCCCCTACTGTATCCATATTGTGTCCGTCTATTCTGAAGGCTACTAGTAACTATTCAATATTTTGAACTTGTTCTTTCAAACGCTCTAGCTGCGTTTTCATATCGATGACACATTGAGCAATCTTACCATTATTCGCTTTCGCTCCAATTGTGTTCATTTCTCGATTTAACTCTTGCACAAGAAAATCAAGCTTTCTCCCGATAACATCGGTTGTATCAATTGTTTGAAAGAACTGAGTAAGATGACTGTGAATACGGGTTAATTCTTCATTAACGTCTGCTTTTTCAGCAAAAATAGCCACTTCTGCTAGCACTCGCTGTTCATCGATTGTACCTTCAAGATAGTCGGTTAATCTTTTTCTCAAGCGATCCTCATATTGCTCACTAACAGTCGGTGCAAGCGATTCTACTTCGTCGCGAAGCTGCTGGATGTTGGTGAGGTGCTGAACTAAATCTTGATATAATTCTTGCCCCTCTTTTTCACGCATCGTTAGCAGCTGACCTACTGCTTGTTCAACCGCTGTAAAAACCAGCTGGTGAATTGATGTTTGGTCTACTTCTTCTTCAGAAGTCGTCATTACGTCAGGCATATGCAGAATATCTTGAATTTCAACAGACTTGGAAAGCTGGTGACGCTCGCTAATTTCTTGGAAAGCTTTCATATACTCACCTAACAACTCCCAATCCGTTTGTAACGTCTTTTTAGCTAATCCTTCACCTGAAATCGTAACAAATACTTCTACTCTACCACGTTTTATGTATGTTTGAATGATTTTTTTTATTTTATCTTCAATTTCCATTAATTGCCTTGGCATTCGCACAGTAATTTCACAAAAGCGATGATTTACCGATTTCATTTCTACCGTTACCGCTTGAACCTCATTATCTGCTCGTCCTCGGCCAAAACCTGTCATACTTCTTATCATTATCATCACATCCACTATGTACATCTTACAAAAAAAAAGAAATAAAAGAAAGTGTTACTCAAAAAAAGAGTAAAAGCAATGTACCTCACTCATTAAAAGCTGGTGAAAGCAAACCGTATGCTTCCACCAGTGCTTTATTACTATATCATTAATTACGATTTTTTTCTTGTTAAAAGTGATCCCGCTAATAAAAATGTCGGAACACTTGCTAAACCTAAAATAATTAACCATTCCCTTGGCGCAATAGCCATCGTATGGAAGATTGGTTGTAAAGGTGGATAATAAATAACAACTAGCATTAGCAAAATTGATGAAATAACCGCACCAACTAAGTAAAGATTTTCAAAAGGATTCCGGTCGAAAATGGACTTCTCACTTCGACAGTCAAACACATGAATTAGCTGGGCCATGACAAGCGTAGCAAATGCTATCGTTTGAGCGTACTGTAAGTTATCAGGGTTGTTATCATAGACAATAATAAACGCAGCAAGGGTCGCTATTCCAATTAAAAACCCTCTACTTACTACCTTCCAACCAAGTCCGCGTGCAAACACCCCTTCTTTTGGATGCCTTGGTCTACGCTTCATTACATCGTCTTCAGGTTGATCTAACCCCAATGCCATCGCCGGAAGGCCATCCGTCACTAAGTTGACCCATAATATTTGAATGGGTACTAATGGAAGCGGCAGAGCTAGAATCATGGCAAACAACATTACAAGTATTTCTCCTACGTTAGAAGCAAGTAGGTATCGGATGAATTTTCGAATATTTTCATAAATGTTTCGCCCTTCTTTAATCGCTGATTTAATCGTTGCAAAGTTATCATCTAGTAGCACCAGCGCTGAGGCTTCTTTAGCAACGTCCGTTCCTGTAATTCCCATTGCTATGCCAATGTCGGCTGCTTTAATTGCAGGTGCGTCGTTTACACCGTCACCTGTCATAGCCACAACGTGGTCTTTTGCTTGTAACGCTTTAACAATCTTTAATTTATGCTCAGGCGATACGCGTGCATAAACATATACATCATCTACTACGTCTTCAAGCTCCGACTGTGACATTGTATTTAACGTATGGCCTTCTAGTACTCGTCCTCCCTTTGGTAAAATCCCAAGCTGCTTGGCAATCGCTTCAGCGGTTATCACATGATCTCCTGTAATCATAACCGTTTTAATGCCAGCATCTCGGCATTCTTTTACAGCCTGCTTTACTTCAGGTTGTGGAGGGTCAATCATCCCTTGAAGTCCTAAAAACACAAGCTCTTTTTCAGCTGCTTGTTCAGTAGTAATGGTTTCGTACGATTCAAGCGGGCGATAAGCAACCGCAATCGTTCGAAGTGCCTGGCTCGCTAGAGAATGGATGGCGTTTTGCACTTCTTCACGACCGCTAGGAGACAGCTGTTGATGACGATTTTCCCATACAATTGACTTGCTATTTGTTAGTAGAACATCTGGTGCACCCTTTGTCACCACATAGCGCTTGTTATCCTTGCCTTCTATCACCACACTCATCATCTTCCTAGTAGAATCAAAGGGAAACTCTTCAATAACTTTAAAGTCTCCTTTTACATTTTGACGGGTAAAGTTCGCTTTCATTGCGGCTACAACTAAAGCGGCTTCTGTAGGATCACCATCGACTACATAATCTTTGTCTTTTTTCGTAACCGTTGTTTGATTACATAATAGGCCGAACAGCAACAGCTGCTGCAGCGGTTTTTCTCGACTAACATTAACTTCTTTCCCCTCAGCAGAAAACGTACCGCTTGGGTCATAGCCTGTTCCAGATAAATTCCACGTTTTCCCACCTGACCACAAGTGAGTAACGGTCATCTTGTTTTGAGTAAGCGTTCCCGTTTTATCTGAGCAAATAACAGATGCACAGCCCAGTGTTTCAACAGCTGGAAGCTTCCGAACAATGGATTTTTGTTTAATCATTCGCTGAACGCCCAATGATAAAGCAACGGTTACAATTGCTGGCAATCCTTCTGGAATTGCAGCAACGGCTAGTGATACGCCTGCTAAGAACATCGTATATAAATCATGCCCTTGCAAGACACCAATTCCCACTACAAGAACAGTTAATAAAAGCGCAACAATAATGAGAATTTTCCCAAGCTGCTCAAGTTTTCGTTGCAGTGGGGTAATGACTGCTTCTGCATTTTGTAATAAGTCGGCGATTTGTCCCATGGCAGTCTTCATACCTGTCCCTACTACAACTCCAACACCGCTTCCACGCGTCACAAGCGTCCCCATAAATGCCATGTTCTCTTGATCTCCAAGTGGAATTTCATTTCCTTCTAATACGCGCGTATACTTTGGAACAGGGACAGATTCACCTGTCAGCGCTGATTCTTCAATTTCTAAACTTTTAGCATCAATAAGACGAATATCAGCACCAATCCGATCACCACTTCCAAACTTGACAATGTCTCCCACTACCAGTTCTCTAGAAAGAGTCTTTGACCACTTACCGTCTCGTAAAGCAAGTACCTGCGGCGCCGATAATTCCTTCAGTGCATTAAGTGACTTTTCAGCACGACGTTCTTGAAAGAATCCAAGAAACCCATTAATCACGACAATCGCAATAATGGCAATAGCATCAATATACTCTCCTAATAAGCCCGATATTAGCGTAGCTGCTAATAAAACCAAAACCATAAAATCTTTAAACTGTTCCAAGAATACGAGCAGCGCAGACTGCTTTTCACCTTCAGCAAGCTCATTGAAACCTTCTTGCTTTTGCCTCAATGCGACTTCTTTTGCAGTTAATCCATTTTCTTTATCTGTTTTTGTCACTTCTAATGTTGCTCGCTCACTCAGCTCATACCATTTCATCGCATTCCTTCACACCCTTTTGTTTGTAAATGAGTCACATAGATTGTTACAATGTTATATCGTATGCTTATTCAGACTCGTCCTAAAAAATGCTATACTTTTACGAAGGACTATTTTTGAAACATTAAAGGATGTGAACAACATGTCATTTGACGGAATCTTTACATACGGAATCTTACAAGAATTAGATAACGCATTAACATCCGGTCGAATCGCAAAAGTCTATCAACCATTTCCAAATGAACTAATTTTACAAGTTCGAGCGAAGGGGGAAAATCGGAAGCTATTTATTTCAACTCACCCCAATTACGCACGCGTTCACTTTACAAATGAAACATATGAAAACCCGGCTGAACCGCCAATGTTTTGCATGCTTCTTCGTAAACATCTAGAAGGAAATATTATTGAACGAATCTACCAGCTAGGGCTCGATCGTATTCTCGTTATTGAAACAAAAGGTCGCAACGAAATTGGAGATGTAACATCTAAGCAGCTTATTATTGAAATTATGGGTCGCCACAGCAACATCATGCTTGTGGATAAAGAAACAAATGTCATTATCGATAGCATCAAGCACATTCCAATGGCGTTAAATCGTCACCGTACGCTACTGCCTGGTGCAACTTATGTACTGCCACCAAATCAAGAAAAGCTAGATCCTTTTGAAGCGGATGAAGAAATGGTTTTAAGAAGTTTAGACTTCAACAGTGGAAAGATTGGCAATCAGCTCGTTCAAGCTTTCGCTGGGCTCTCACCGTTGCTTGCCAATGAAATTGTCTATCGCGCTGGTCTGGCCAATCAAACTACGTTACCCAAAGCGTTTATCAATACAATGAGTGCCATTCAAAACGGCAACATGCAGCCAACCCTCACTTCGGTGCAAGGAAAAGATTACTTTCACCTTCTGTCTCTTAGCCACTTACAAGGTGAAGAAAAGACGTTCCCAACCATTAGTGAACTTTTAGACCGCTTCTATTATGGAAAAGCAGAGCGCGATCGCGTTAAGCAACAAGCACATGATTTACTTCAGTTCATGACAACTGAAAAAAAGAAAAATGAAAAGAAAATTAATAAGTTGCAAAGAACGCTACAGCAGGCTGAAAAAGCCGGTGAATACCAACTTGCAGGAGAGCTTTTAACGTCGCATTTACACCTCGTTAAAAAAGGAGATACAACCGTTGATGTCATAAACTACTATGATGAAAAGGGTGGGACGCTAACAATTGAGCTTGATCCTCAAAAAACGCCTGCTCAAAATGCGCAGAGCTACTTTACTAAATATCAAAAAGCAAAGAATTCAGTAGCAATTGTTCATGAACAAATTGAAAAAGCCCAACAAGAAATTGTCTACTTTGAATCTTTACTGCAGCAAATGGAGACAGCTTCTCACAAAGATATTGCTGAAATTCGCGAGGAGCTTGTAGAAGAAGGCTATCTACGCAATCGCCAGCAAAAGAAAAATAAAAAGCAAAAGAATTCAACTCCAACGCTTGAGCAATATAAAGCAAGTGACGGTACCGTTATCTTGGTCGGCAAAAACAACAAACAAAACGAATACTTAACGAATAAGCTGGCAGCCAGAGACCATCTTTGGTTTCATACAAAAGATACACCTGGGTCCCACGTCGTTATTCGTGACGCTGAGCCAACAGAAGAAACCATTCTTGAAGCTGCTCACCTTGCAGCTTACTTCAGCAAGGCGAAAAATTCCAGCTCCGTACCGGTTGACTTTACAAAGATTCGCCATGTAAAGAAACCGAATGGTGCTAAACCTGGTTTTGTTACTTACGACAATCAGCAAACGGTTTACGTAACGCCAAATGAAGAGCTTGTATTAAAATTAAGAGATTAATTTCAGCATAAAAAAGCGTGTCCGTCATATCATGGACACGCTTTTTCATTTAGGTTAAACCGTTTCTTCAGCTGTCATCCAAGCTGGATCTGAAGGGTTTTCTCTCCATTTAAAGAGCTTTTTCATTGCAGCTTCCTGGATGTATCCTGCTTCACTTGCCGCTTCTACAAGCGTTGAATAATCCGTTAATGAGTAAACCTGCAAACCTTCTTCTTTAAATAACTGACGCGCTTTTTCCAGTTCGTATGTAAAGATAGATACGACACCCAGTACGTTGCAGCCTTGTTCTTTTAACGCATTCACTGCTGTCAGAACACTGCCCCCAGTTGAGATTAAGTCTTCAATTACAACGACCTTTTGACCTTCTTTTACTTTTCCTTCAATTTGGTTACCACGACCATGTCCCTTCGCTTTACTGCGAACATAGCACATCGGTAACTCAAGCGCTTCGCTCACCCACGCTGCATGTGGAATTCCAGCCGTTGCTGTTCCTGCAATTACTTCTGCATTTGCAAAATATGTTTTAATCAAACTTTGCAAACCTTTAGCAATCTCTTTTCGAACACCTGGATAAGATAGCGTTAGGCGATTATCACAATAGATGGGAGATTTAATTCCAGAAGCCCATGTAAATGGGTGATCTGGTTGAAGGCTAACTGCCTGGATATCAATTAGTTGTTTGGCGATTTCTTTTCGTAAGTTTGTCATTGTGATACATGCTCCCCTTTCCATTGCTTTAACATTTGGTAATAAGCTGCTACTGGATTGCTTGCGTTTGTCACAGAGCGTCCTACTACAATAGCACTTGCTCCGTATTCTCTCGCAAGCTCAGGTGTTGCTACTCGTACTTGATCATCATTTGAATCAAGCGCCATTCGAATTCCAGGCGTTACGGTTAAAAACGATTTACCTACAGCCTTACGTATGCTTGGCACTTCATGAGTTGAGCATACCACACCATCTAATTTGCTTTGATGAGCAAGAGAAGCATAATGTGTTACAACTTCTTGCATTGAATGTGTAATAAGCTGCTGCTCTTTCAACATTGTATCAGATGTGCTTGTGAGCTGAGTCACTGCGATGCATAGCGGGCGCTGTTTACCAGCAGAAGTACCTGCTTCCAGCCCTTCAAGAGCCGATTGCATCATGTGTGTACCTCCGGCCGCATGAACGTTCACTAAATCAACGTCTAGAGAAGCCAATGATTTCATTCCATTTTTCACTGTATTCGGAATATCATGAAGCTTCAAGTCTAGAAAAATTTCATGTCCCTGCTCTTTTAAATAAGAAACGATTGCTAACCCTTCTTTATAGAAAAGCTCCATTCCTACTTTCACATAAAGAGACTCTCCTTGAAACGGTGCTAAAAAATTTTTCACATCATGAAGTGATGAAAAATCAAGAGCAATGATAAACGGCTTTTTCATGTTTTTTCCAGCTCCTTCCTACACATTCAGATACATGCTCATACCCTAAAGAATTAATTAATTTTGGCAGCTCATCGATGATAGTTGGACAGACGTAAGGATCTACAAAGTTTGCTGTTCCTACTGCAACTGCGCTCGCACCTGCGTATAAAAATTCCAGCGCATCTTCAGCCGTCGTCACTCCACCCATTCCAATGATTGGAATATTTACTTTTTGGCTCACTTCATGCACCATACGAATAGCTACTGGCTTAATTGCCGGACCTGATAATCCGCCAGTTCCGTTTGCTAACACCGGCTGTGCCGTTTTTAAATCAAGACGCATTCCCAAAAGCGTATTAATCATCGTTAATCCATCTGCTCCCGCTGATTCTACTGCTGTAGCCATCTCTACAATATTTGACACGTTCGGAGATAACTTAACGTATACAGGCACTTCCGATACCTCTTTTACCGCTTTTGTTAAGCGAGCAGCAATCACTGGATCAACGCCAAAAGCGATGCCACCTTCTTTTACGTTTGGACATGAAATATTTAACTCTAATGCTTTTACATTTGAAGCAGTTGAAATCTTCTTTGCCACTTCTACGTACTCTTCAACAGATGCACCTGCAACGTTTGCAATAATGGGTACATCGTATTTTTGAAGCCATACTAACTCTTCTGACATAACTTTTTCTAACCCTGGGTTTTGTAATCCAATTGCATTTAGCATCCCTGCTTGGGTTTCTGCCACGCGCGGTGTTGGATTTCCAAACCTTGTTTCCGCAGTTGTAGCTTTAATCATGATAGCTCCAAGCGTATCCAATGAATAAAACTGTGCATACTCTCTTCCAAACCCAAAGCATCCCGAAGCTGGCATGATGGGATTTTTTAAATTTAATCCTGGTAATTTCGTTTGAAGCATGTTCATAAAAGCACCTCCCCTGCTTGGAAAACGGGTCCATCACTACAAATTTTCTTATATGCATTAGACTCTTCAGCTTGACGACATACACATGCAAAACAAGCTCCAATTCCACAGCCCATTCTTTCCTCTAATGAAATATAAAGGGGCTTATCGCTATAGTTTGCTTCTAAAGCACGTAGCATGGGCGTTGGGCCACAAGAAAACATCGTGTCGTACGGCAGTTGAAGTCGATCAATTACGTCCGTTACAAACCCTTTTGTACCCAAAGTTCCGTCCACCGTTGCAATATGCGTGTCTCCTAGTTCGTTAAATTCTTCTTCATAAAACACATCCGCAGCTGACTGAAATCCAAGTACATGAACAACCTTGATTCCTTTTGCCATTAAGCGTTTGGACAGCTCGTATAGAGGAGGAACTCCAATCCCTCCACCTACCAATACAGCTGTTTTCCCACTTTCTAGCACATCTGTCGGAAACCCGTGACCTAAAGGTCCTAACACATCTACTGCTTCGCCTGACTGCTTGCTAGCAAGTAGCTTTGTTCCTGCACCTTCCGCACGATAAATCATCTTAAACTCATTTGCATGTTGGTTAATTTCAGCGATGCTAATCGGCCTTCTTAGAAGGGGTAAATACTGATTCTCAACGCGAATGTGAACGAACTGACCAGGCTCATTCATGAAACGAACAAGCTCGCCTTTCAGTGTTAATTCGTAAACGTTATGAGTTAAAGGACGCTGCTTGACGACTTGCATCATTTCATGTTTTTTCATACAGTTGTCACCTCACGAGCTGGGCGCGCTTCTTTCATCGGTACGGTGTGGAAGCTAATTGTTTCAAGTACGCGTAGAATTGCTTCTGCTGTATCTAGTGACGTTAAGCAAGGTACGCCATTTTCAACTGCTTCACGACGAATTTTAAATCCATCACGAGCCGGTTGCTTACCTTTTGTTAATGTGTTAACCACAAGCTGCGCTTCACCTGTGCGAATGACATCAAGTAGGTTATGATCTTGGTCGTGAATTTTGTTTACCACTTTCACGCGAATGTTTTCTTTTTCGAATACTTCTGCTGTTCCTTCTGTTGCAATAACTTGATAACCGATATTGGCAAAGCGTTTTGCAAGCTCTGTTGCTTCTTCTTTGTCTTTATCTGCTACCGTCATCAGTACTGAGCCGTATGGTTTGATTGACATTCCCGACGCAATTAAGCCTTTGTAAAGAGCTTTTTCATACGTAGAATCTTGTCCCATTACTTCACCCGTTGACTTCATTTCTGGTCCAAGCGTAATATCAACACGGCGTAGCTTCGCAAATG
The DNA here is from genome assembly GCF_001591565.1 of Priestia flexa NBRC 15715. Taxonomy (GTDB): domain Bacteria; phylum Bacillota; class Bacilli; order Bacillales; family Bacillaceae_H; genus Priestia; species Priestia flexa. The sequence continues at coordinate 122,763 of NZ_BCVD01000001.1, forward strand.
AGAACACCGGTACTTTTACATACACGCCTTCTTCTTCTGGATGTAGACCAGACTCGTAGCCGAGATCTTTTAGGCTTGTTCCTAAAATCACTTTTGTCGCAACATTAGCCATTGGAATGCGCGTAATTTTACTTAAGAACGGTACCGTACGACTTGAGCGTGGGTTTACTTCTAGTACATAAACCTCCCCTTTTGATAGAACAAACTGAATGTTCAGCAGTCCGATAATATTTAAGCCTTTCGCAATTCTTGTTGTATAGTCGATAATCGTGTTTTTTACTTCCTCTGATAATGTTTGAGGAGGGTAGACTGCAATTGAATCACCTGAGTGGACACCTGCGCGCTCTACGTGCTCCATAATTCCTGGAATAACCACTGTTTCACCATCAGAGATTGCATCTACTTCAATCTCTTTACCCGTTAAGTAACGGTCGATTAAAACAGGGTGGTCTGCGTGTACTTTTACTGCATTTTTCATGTAATGCAGCAGCTCTTCTTCTTTGTATACAATTTCCATTGCACGTCCACCTAGTACATAAGAAGGACGAACAAGAACTGGATAGCCGATTTCACTTGCAACAACGACTGCTTCTTCAACTGAAGTTACAGTTTTACCTAAGGGTTGCGGTACATCTAATCGAGCGAGCGTTGCTTCAAACTTTTTACGATCTTCGGCTGCATCTAAGCTTTCTAGAGATGTTCCTAAGATTTTTACACCTCTTGCTGCAAGCTCTTCTGCTAGATTGATAGCTGTTTGTCCACCGAACTGAACAACCACACCTTCTGGCTTTTCTAAGTCGATAATATGCATTACATCTTCTACCGTAAGCGGCTCAAAATATAATTTATCTGAGATACTGAAGTCAGTCGAAACGGTTTCTGGATTGTTGTTAACAATGATTGCTTCGTAACCAGCCTCTTTAATTGCCCATACGGAATGCACCGTCGCATAGTCGAATTCAATTCCTTGACCGATACGAATCGGACCAGATCCTAATACCATCACACTCTTGCGCTCCGTTACGGTTGACTCGTTTTCCTCTTCAAATGTCCCATAGAAGTAAGGTGTGCTTGATTCAAACTCTGCTGCGCATGTATCAACTGTTTTATAAACTGGTGTTACGCCATTTTGCTTGCGGAAATCATATACTTCACGCTCTGATTGATTCCACAGCTTCGCAATGGTATCATCTGCAAATCCCATTTCTTTTGCTTTCTGTAACACTTCAATATTATGAATCTCTTCTTTTAACACAGCTTCAAATGCAATTATTCGTTCAAGCTTCACTAAGAAGAATAAGTCAATCTTACTCCAATCGTGGATCTGCTCGATCGTTACGCCGCGGCGAATCGCTTCAGCGATGTAGAATAAACGCTCATCGCCTGCTTTACGAATTCGCTTTTCAATGATTTCATCGCTAAACTCATGCGCGTCTTTAAGCTCTAAGTGATGAACATTTGCTTCTAGCGAACGAACAGCCTTTAGAAGTGACTCTTCAAACGTACGACCAATTGCCATTACTTCGCCTGTTGCTTTCATTTGTGTTCCAAGCTTACGGTTAGCTGATTCAAATTTATCAAACGGCCAGCGTGGAATTTTTGATACGATGTAATCAAGCGCTGGTTCAAAGCATGCATACGTTTTTCCTGTAACAGGATTCATCATTTCATCTAGAGTTAATCCAACAGCAATTTTAGCTGCTAGCTTTGCAATTGGATATCCTGTCGCTTTCGATGCAAGTGCTGAAGAACGGCTTACGCGCGGATTTACTTCAATGACATAGTATTGAAAGCTTTCTGGGTCCAGCGCTAGCTGAACGTTACATCCACCTTCAATCTTTAATGCTCGAATAATCGTTAGTGAAGCATTTCGTAATAGCTGATATTCACGATCGCTTAACGTTTGACTTGGTGCTACAACGATAGAATCACCCGTGTGAATCCCTACTGGGTCAAAGTTTTCCATGTTACATACAACAATTGCATTATCGTTTGCATCACGCATTACTTCATATTCAATTTCCTTAAATCCAGCAATACTTTTTTCTAATAGACATTGCGTTACCGGACTGTTTTTCAAACCGCTTGTGACAATTTCAATGAGTTCTTGTTCATTATGACAAATACCGCCGCCTGTTCCGCCTAACGTGTATGCTGGACGAACAATAACTGGATAATCTACTTGTTCAACGAATGAATATGCTTCGTCAAGCGTATGGATAATTTCACTTGCTGGAACCGGCTGGTTTAGGTCGTTCATTAGAGAGCGGAACTGCTCACGATCTTCTGCTTGTTCAATAGCTGATAACTTTGTACCAAGAATTTCAACGTTAAATTCTTCTAAAATACCTGTGTTGTGAAGCTCAACAGCTAAGTTTAGTCCCGTTTGTCCTCCAAGTGTTGGGAGTAACGCATCTGGGCGCTCTTTACGAATAATTGAACTTACAAACTCAACCGTTAGAGGTTCGATATATACTTTATCTGCCATCTCGGAATCCGTCATAATCGTTGCAGGGTTGGAGTTTACAAGAATAACTTTGTACCCTTCTTCTTTTAATGCAATACATGCTTGTGCACCAGCATAATCAAATTCTGCTGCTTGACCAATGACGATTGGACCTGATCCGATTACTAAAATAGTTTGAATATCTTGACGTTTTGGCATTAGCAATTACCTACTTTCTGATTGTTTTTCATAAGTTCCATAAATTCATTAAATAATCCGTTTGCGTCCTCTGGTCCAGGTGATGCTTCTGGATGATATTGTACGGTGAACGCTGGATACTTCGTATGTTTAACTCCTTCAACTGTTCCATCATTTAACGCGATATGCGTAACTTCTAAATCCGTGTTTTCTAGTGATGCTTCACGCACCGTATAGCCATGGTTTTGAGAAGTAAGAGCAACTTTGTTTGTTCGTAAATCTTTTACAGGATGATTAGAACCTCTATGACCAAACTTCATTTTCTCTGTATCTGCTCCGCAGGCTAATGAAAATAATTGATGTCCTAAACAAATTCCGAACAAAGGTACTTTTCCTAAAATTCCGTTAATCATATCGATAGCTTCCGGCACATCTTTTGGATCTCCAGGTCCATTGCTCAGCATAATCCCATCTGGGTTCAAGCGAAGAACCTCTTCTGCAGTCACGTTGTAAGGAACTACGATGACGTCACACTGGCGAGCCGTTAATTCTCTAAGAATCCCGTGCTTCATTCCATAGTCAACTAGTACTACTTTTTGACCGCGTCCTGGGCTTGGATATGCATTTGTTGTTGATACTTTTTTAACTGAATCTGTTGGCAAGCTGTAGTTTTTAAGACCTGTAACTACCTCTTCTACGTTCACGTCCATCCCGCATACTCGACCGCGAAGCGCACCGTGCTGGCGAATTTTACGCGTTAGTTTACGCGTATCAATTCCAGCTAAACCAGGAATGTCTTTTTGTTTCAAAAACTCATCAACTGAAAGTTCACTTCTGAAATTTGATGGGACTTCGCAAACTTCTTTCACAATTAAACCATGCACAGCTGGTTCAATCGATTCAAAATCATCGCGATTAATTCCGTAGTTTCCAATCATAGGATATGTTAAAGTGACGATTTGTGCGCAGTAAGAGGGATCTGATAAAATTTCTTGATATCCCGTCATGCCTGTATTAAAGACAACTTCTCCCGTCATCTCTCTTTCGCTGCCAAATCCTTCTCCAATAAATACTGTTCCATCTTCTAAAATTAGTTGACGTTGCATACTTTAACATCCTCCCATACTTGTTTACCTTCTACTAATGTCATGATTGGCCAGCCCTTGCAAGACCAGTTTGCAAATGGTGTATTTTTACCTTTTGATACAAATTCTGCTGGATTAATCTTTCTTTCTGTTTCTAAATCAATGAGCGTCAAATCTGCTGGTTTTCCAACTTCAAGCGTTCCGTATGGAAGCTTAAACGTTTCTGCCGGCTTATTCGTTAAGTACGAAATGAGCTGCTCTAATGTAATGACTCCTTTTAAAACTAAGTTTGTATAAAGAAGTGGAAACGCGGTTTCAAGCCCAACAATTCCAAACGGAGCAAGCTCCATCCCTTTCGCTTTTTCTTCAGCCGTATGCGGCGCATGGTCTGTTGCAATGAAATCAAGCGTTCCGTCTAATAACGCTTCAATTAGCGCTTGTTGATCTTCTTTTCCGCGAAGTGGCGGGTTCATTTTGAAGTTAGCATCAAGCGATGGAATATCTTCTTCGCTTAATAAAAGGTGATGCGGCGTTACTTCGGCAGTTACGCGAATGCCTGCTTTTTTCGCATCGCGAATTGTACGAATGGACTCTTTTGTACTTACATGACATACATGGTAGTGACAGCCTGCTTCTTCCGCTAGTAGAACATCTCTTGCAATCTGCACGGCTTCACAAATAGATGGAATGCCGTTAAGCCCATGCTCTTTTGCAAACTTTCCGTCATGTACACACCCTTTGTTAATAAGTTCATTATCTTCACAATGTGCAACAATTGCTTTGTCTAGTTCAGCAGCTGTTTTCATTGCTTCTAGCATCTTTCCTGTCGACTGGACACCCACACCATCATCTGTAAAAGCAAATGCTCCGGCTTCTTTTAACCCTTCAAAGTTTGTAAGATCTTTTCCAAGCTGACGAATTGTAATGGATGCATAAGGTAGCACACGTACATGGGCTGTTTCTTCAATTTGTTTATTCAGCCATTCCATTTGTTCAACAGTATCTGGTACCGGGCGGGTATTTGGCATAGCTGCAATTGCGGTAAATCCACCTTTGGCAGCTGCTAACGTTCCCGTTTCAATTGTTTCTTTCTTTTCTCCACCAGGCTCTCTTAAATGAACATGCACATCAATAAAACCTGGTGCTACTAAATGACCGTTTGCATCAATAACCTCTTCATCCGTTGCGGGAATTTTGCTTGCAATTTCAGTGATTATGCCATTTTCAATCTTTAATTCAATTCTTTCACGCTTTCCCTCAGTTAACCATGTAGCATTTTTGATAATTGTTTTCATCATTCATTCTCCTTTCAACTGATTGTAATGATCGTGCTAAAACAGCCATTCGGATGTAAACGCCGTTTTCCATTTGTTTAAAAATTCTTGAGCGTTGACACTCAACTAGTTCATCCGCAATTTCTACCCCACGGTTGACTGGAGCCGGGTGTAAGATAATGCTGCCATTTTTCATACTTTTCTCTCGCTCAACCGTAAGGCCGTAGCGACTGTGATATTCTTCCTCTAAAGTAGAGTGGTTCTTTGAATGCCTTTCAAACTGAATTCGAAGTAACATCACCACATCAACAGTTTGTATAGCCTCATCCACGCCTATATATGTACCATATGGATTTGACTCATCTCGCCACTCTTCTGGTCCAGCGAAATAAACCGTTGCGCCTAGTTTTGTTAACATTTCAGCGTTTGAACGGGCAACGCGACTATGCCTCAAATCCCCCATAATGGCAATTCTTAAGCCTTTGAAAGACCCAAACTCTTGCTGAATCGTGAGTAAATCCAGCAGGCACTGCGTTGGATGCTGACCACAGCCATCCCCTGCATTAAGAATTGGAATCGATACTTGTTCTTGAAGTTTTTCATAATAGCGATCTTCTGGATGGCGAATGACCACCGATTGAACTCCAATTGCTGCTAGCGTCTCAATGGTGTCGTAAAGAGTTTCTCCTTTTTGGACACTTGACGTTGTCACTTCAAAAGGGATGGTTGTTAAACCTAACTTTTGCTCAGCCATTTCAAAACTGCAGCGCGTTCTCGTGCTCGCTTCAAAAAATAGGTTTGCCACAAACATCTTTTCCTTCGGGTACCACCCTCGTTGATTTACTCGATAGTTTTCAGCATCACTTAAGATTTGTAGAATTTCATTTACTTCTAGCGTTGAGACTGTCACTAAATGTTTCATATCGATTCCCTCCATTTTGTTTCATCTCATTCACTTTTTATAAAATTGAACTTCCATCAGTGAAGACTTTCTTCATCTCTACTGATTGTTAGTTAAACTTGTTAAACGTTATTTAGCAGTGTAAGTGGAATAAAAAACACCCTTTCTTGATATAGAAAGGGTGTGAGAAAACAAGCATCGTCTTTGACGCGCTGTACTACACCCTTGGAAACCTCTCTGGATTTCTTTTAAAAGGCGTTTATGAAATTTTTTGATTTTCTTGTACTTCTTCTACTTCTGAAGTCACAGCTTCCTGCTCTTTCGATTTTGGTAGTACAAGGTTTAAGATGATTCCTACAATAGTTGCAAGTGCCATTCCATCGATCTGTACTTGTTCAGAAAGCTCCAGGTGTGCTCCTCCAACTCCCAATACGAGAATGATGGATGCGATGACTAAGTTGCGTTTATCTCCAAGGTCAACCTGTCCGTCAACCATCATGCGCAGTCCTGATGCGGCAATAATTCCAAACAAGAGGATTGATACACCGCCCATGACTGGTGAAGGTACGCTCGAAATCAGCGCTGTCACTTTTCCACTAAATCCAAACAAGATGGCGATGACCGCTGCTCCTCCTAGCACAAAAACGCTAAACACTCTTGTAATTGCAAGTACGCCGATGTTTTCACCGTATGTTGTATTCGGAGGACCTCCCATTAAACCTGCAAGCATCGTTGCAACTCCATCACCTAACACCGTACGATGCAAACCTGGCTTTTCGATGTAGTTACGATCGACAATCTTATTTAACACAAGCAGATGTCCAATGTGTTCTGAAAGCGTCACTACCGCTACAGGGACCATTACTAGAATGATACCTAGCGAAATCGATGGCGTGTAGGACACGAATGGGATATAAAAATCTGGGACTGCAATGAATGGTGCTTCTTTTACTTCTTTTAAGCTTACTAAGCCTTGTGTATAGGCAAACAGATAGCCACCAACAATTCCAATGAAGATTGGAATCAAGCTAATTATGTTTTTAAAGTATACTGAGCAAATAACCGTAATAGCGAGCGTAACAAGCGCGACAAGCAGGTACTGACTGCTATAATTCCCATCAGCATCATTCATCGCCATGCTTACAGCCGTGTTAGCTAAGCCCAAGCCAATCACAATAATAACGGGCCCTACTACAATCGGTGGCAATAGCTTCATAACCCAGTTAATTCCTGTTCCTTTAATAACAAGGGCTACAATTCCGTATACTAGCCCTGCTAGGAAACAACCGACCATGGCCTGTTCAGGTCCAAGCGTTGCTTTCGCTGAAATAATTGGTGCGATAAACGCGAAGGATGACCCAAGGTAAGCGGGTACTTGCCCTCTTGTAATCAGTAGAAATGCCAGTGTCCCCACTCCACTTGATACAAGTGCTACTGCCGGGCTTAATCCTACTAAAAACGGAACTAAAATCGTCGCTCCAAACATCGCGAACAGGTGCTGAATACTAAGGGCTAACCATTTTACCGGACTTGGTCGATCGTGTATATCAAGTACAATCTGTTGTTTCATTCTTCTCTTCTCCTTTTACGCCCATAAAAAAACCTCTTTACACAAGTGCGCAAAGAGGTTTCCACAGCATGAAGCAACATGACGAATCATTCGCTTCACGCAGTGTTTCCCCCTTTTGCAGCCTCACGGGACTACCGTTTAAAAGGGCGTGTATATTATTTTTCGTAAATAGCTACTTGGTCCAGTTCATCAACTTCTGCTAACTGAACGGCAATTTTTTCTGACTTCGCTGTTGGTACGTTTTTCCCCACGTAGTCTGCACGAATTGGAAGCTCTCTATGGCCTCGATCCACAAGCACAGCCAGCTGAATCAGCTCGGGTCTGCCGATATCAATGAGCGCATCCAGCGCTGCACGAACCGTACGACCCGTGTACAATACGTCATCAACCAGTATGACGTTCTTGCTTGTAATATCCGTCGGGATATCCGACCCCTTTACAAGCGGCTCATCGTTATTCGTTACTTTTGATAAATCATCTCGATAAAGCGTAATATCTAGCTCTCCAACCGGTAGCGTTTTTCCTTCAATTTGTTCGATGCGCTCAGCTAGACGCTTTGCTATATAAATTCCGCGTGTCTTAATTCCAACAAGCACACAGTTATCAATGCCTTTATTCTTTTCAATAATTTCATGCGCGATTCTTGTTAATGCGCGACGAATTGCTTGGTCATCTAGTACAGTTGCTTTTACATTCATCTGTTCTTCACCCCAATTATGACATAAAAAAATCCTCTACCGCTAAGGTGAGAGGATTAAAACGCCTACGTTTATCTGTAGAAAAGGGTATAAAAAACCCACGTTTTGTACGTTTCCTTCTCAGCCTCACGGGACTGTCTTTAAAGGTTCTCATTAAGTTATCTACAGTATGACAGTTTCATTACTTCTTGTCAACTTCTTTTTTTAAGTAGCTCCAGCATTTCTTCAAATACTTTTGGTACAGGTGCTTCAAACTCAATATATTCGTTTGTACGAGGGTGAACAAAACCTAACACGCCAGCATGAAGTGCTTGTCCTTCAATAGGAAGCGTCTTTTTTGGCCCATACTTTGGGTCTCCTGCAAGAGGAAAACCAATGTACTTCATGTGAACGCGAATTTGGTGCGTTCTTCCCGTTTCAAGCTTACACTCCACTAATGAAAAATCTTTAAAGCGTTCCAATACTGTAAAATGCGTTACGGCATCGCGAGATCTATCATCCGTAACAGTCATACTTTGACGCTCTTGCTTATCGCGGCCAATTGGTGCATCAATTGTACCATGATCATGTTGAATAACGCCGTGTACAATCGCTTTGTAACGTCGCGTTACTGTTTTAGCAACGAGCTGATTTACAAGTGATTCATGAGCCATATCATTTTTTGCCACCATTAGCAGTCCAGACGTATCTTTATCAATACGGTGTACAATCCCTGGTCTCATTACTCCGTTAATGCCAGATAAATCTTTGCAGTGAGCCATTAAGCCGTTTACAAGGGTCCCAGTATAATGACCTGGAGCTGGATGAACAACCATACCTCTAGGCTTGTTTACGACTAGCACGTCTTCATCTTCATAATAAATATCTAGGTCCATTTCTTCGGCAACAATGTCCGGTTCTTTTAAATCAGGCACTTCTAATGTAACAACGTCCCCAACTTTACATTTATAGTTTCCTTTTACCGTATCGCCGTTTACTTTTGCAAACTCATCTTTAATCCACTGCTGAACCTGTGAACGTGACCATTCTGTATTAGCAGTTGCTAATACCTTATCGATACGTTCACTTTTTTGTCCTTCTTCAATAACAATTTCAACTACGCTCATTCTTTCGTGCTCTCCTTCTTTTGCTTTCCTTCAAATAACGTGAGGATAAACATAATACCAACACCAACTACCAATGCTGAATCCGCAACGTTAAAGATTGGAAAATCGTATGTGAAAATGTATGTATTAACGAAATCCACCACTTCTTGGCGAAAAACACGGTCAATAAAGTTCCCTATTGCTCCACCTAACATCAGTCCAAGCGCTACTCCAAGCCACTTATCCGCTTTATTTATCTTCCGAATATACACGATAAGCCCTATGACAACAATAATGGTGATAACATAAAAAAACCACATTTGTCCTTGTAAAATGCCCCAAGCTGCTCCTCTATTTCGATGTGAAGTAATATACAAAAAGTTGTCAATAACCGGAATACTTTCACCAAGTTCCATTTCTTTAACTACAATCCACTTTGTTAACTGGTCAAAAATAATAATAGCCAAAGCAATCATATAATAAAACAAAGCCGTTTCCTCCTGCCGTAAAGTCAAACGAATCCATACTACAGCATTTTAGCATATATTTTATATTTTTTCTCGCTTCTTACCATAAAACAAATAAATCTTGTTCCGTTCTGGCGGTTGGGATGACTTTTAATTTGTGAATACACATTTGTTCCCCCGTATTTTCATCGATTCCAAACGCTCCGACATCAAGCTTTGCTAAAGCTCGCTCTACATCTTTTAAATCTGCTTTAATCATATCAATAACGTATCGTTCTTTATAGGCTTCATATTTCATCTCATTCGTATTACCATCATATTGAATTAGGCGTTCTTGTAGTTCTTCCTTTATAACTGATAGTTCTTGTCCAATTGAAAGGTACTGCTCGTACATTAAACCGCCTCCTTATCGATGAAATCAATCTTATTGATTTTATCGTTACCGATATTGAGACGATTGCAACACGACAAGTTTTTCCTTCCTTCAAAAACCTCATAACAATACGTGTTGGGAATTTCGTACAGTCTTTTTTCCAAAA
>NZ_BCVD01000002.1 GCF_001591565.1 Priestia flexa NBRC 15715
GGGGTCAGTCCCTTTCTCTACAGCTTTTTGTTCTTTTTCTGCCGCTGTAGCTGCCGCTTGTTGTGCAGAATGGTCCATATACATATCAAATGCAATATAACCGCTGACCAACGTGGCACTTGCTAAAAGTGCTGCTATAACCTTTTTCATGTAATTGTGATCCCCCCATATTTCGGCTTTACCTCAATATGTCTTTCTTTTAAAAATATGTATGTTTCACTATATTATATAAAAATATAGAAATATTCGTCTATCAAAAAGTAAATATTTTTAAGAAGAAAAGGAAAGACTGAGAAAAGCCAGAATCATTTACACACCCCTTTTTGAAACGAAACATCTGTCTGAAAGCGCTATTGATACTATCATAATAGCACGAAATAAATAATAATTTAACGAATTTTGGAAATTAAATTTAACTTTTTTCTATCTAGACTTCATCAAACTGTCACAAATAGAGAAGGTCTTTCATTTATACAAAAGCTTTACACATGTTATAATAATTAGTACAAATGTATGAATCTAGAGGAGGCTCCACAGATTGACGCAGTATAACAAAGAAAATGTGAAAGAACAGTTAGAAAGCATTGATCAAATTAAAGAGGCGCTAGTGAAGTATCGAAACACCGTGATCGGTGAAAAGTATGACTTACTTCCCTACCACCTTACACCTACAAAAGAGACAATCTTAAAAACTGTTTATGATAAAGAAAGCTGTATTGTTAGCGATATCACAAAAGTACTTGGCCTTTCCCCAGGTGCCATTACCATTGTGTTAAATCAACTCGAAGATGAACAGCTCGTAACGCGCATTTATAAAAAGAAGAATCGTCGCAGCGTATGGATTGAGCTAACTGAAAAAGGAAAAGACGTTGTGGAAACGTTACAGCAAACGCGTACGGATTTTTGGCTCAGTATTTTATCTCATCTGACAGATGAAGAGCGTTCACAATACATTCATATTATGCAGAAACTTTCAAAAACATTAAGCGAATAAACAAAAAAAGCGGTGTAATCACCGCTTTTTTTGTTTATTTTTTAAGCATGAGCTAAAGCTAGCTCTTTTACTTTTTTCTTCATAATTTTACCGACGCTGTTTTTAGGAAGAGAAGGTACAAATACGATTTTAGGAACCTTATAAGCTGTTAATCGTTCTTTGCAGTATTCTTTAACCTCTGTTTCTGTTACACTAGACTCTTCTCTTAGCACCGTATACGCGTAAGGAACTTCTCCATATAAGTCATCTGGCATACCAACTAACGCCGTTTCCAACACATCATCAATGCTTAAAATCACATCTTCTACTTGGTCTGGATAAATATTGTCTCCTCCATATACAATGACATCTTTGTAGCGACCATCAATGTATAGGAATCCCTCTTCATCAAGCTTCCCTGCATCTCCCATAGATAACCAGCCGTCATGTAACACAGCTTGTGTTGCCGCTTCATTCCCCCAGTATCCCTTAAAGATGTACGGGCTTTTCACAAGGACTTCACCAATTTCTCCTGTTGCAACTGCCTCTCTTGTTTCAGGGTTAACTACTTTTACTTCAACACCTGCAATTGGTTTTCCAACAGAGTTTACTTTATCCCAGCTCATTTGAGGTGCCCAGGCGCTGATCACCCAAGCTTCTGTACTACCGTAACCTTGTGCTACCGTAACACCATGCTTTTCTAAGTTACGAATAAGTGATTCAGGTACTTTTGTTCCACCTGATAAAGCTAGCTTCCACGGTAAGTTTTCGCGAGGATTTTGCTCGAGCTCTTCTAATAAGTACGTAAGAGCCGGTGGCAAAGCTAATAATAGCGTAATATTTTCTTTATCAATAATGTCTAAAATCCGTGCTGGTTCGGTCTCTTCTGAACAAACCATTGTCACGCCGCTTTTAATGCAGTGAAACATAGAGTTCATTGAGCTCATATGGAAGAATGGATGCACAAATAAATAGTGCATTTCAACATGAATTAAATCCTCTGTTCTTCCGCTTTCTAAGTATTTTCGAACGCCACCATGTGAAATCATGCAGCCTTTTGCGTTCCCTGTTGTACCTGACGTAAACATCATTAAAGCCGTATCTTCTTCAGTTACTTCATAGTCAAATGAAGGTTCTTCTGCTGAAAATTGATTGAATTGTTCACTAAACTTAGGTTCCCGCTCTAGCACTACCGTAAAGTTCAATTGGTCAATTGCTTTAGCCCCTTCCACAACCGTTGAAAATTCTCGATGATGTAGGAGCGCTTTTAACTTTCCACTTTCAATAATGTGGTCTAATTCGTAAGGTGTCATATTTTCACTAAGCGGGCTTACAACAGCTCCAATTTTTACAATTGCCATCATAACAGTTGGATAAGCAGCGGTTGTACGAGCTAAAATCCCAACTCGATCTCCTTTTGTGACCCCCTGACTTACTAAAAAGTTTGCAATTCGATTAATTTGATTAGAAAACATTTCATACGTATATCGTTGTTCACCTTCTACTAACGCTTCTTTATTTGGCGATAGCATCGCTCTCTCTGCAACTAGATGTTGAATCGTATTTGATTTCATCTTTATCTCTCCTTTACGTTTTCAACATAACTATTGAAAAAAATGAATTAAAATAGTTTAATGACTAAAATATTAGTGACATAAAGAATAATATCAGAAAAAACATTCATTAGTAAAATTTCAATAGTCCCATATACTCTATTCGTATAGTTTAAAGACAAAAAAGAAGCATTTTAGACCCTGAAACCTGGTATATCAAGAATGTAAGAGCTTTTAACAAAATTCAAATAAATACTAAAAATAGTCATAAGGGTATATGAATTTTCTAATTTATGGTTAAAAAGCGTTTTAAAATGATTTTATTTTCTTATTTATGAAATTTATTTTGTTTTTTTACTTTAAAAGTGTTTAAAGCATAACTTTTGAGTGCATAAGAATCGTATGAAATAATAAAGAAAGAATAAAGCTGAAAGGAGAATGTATATGAAAGTATTAGTTATTGGAGCCAATGGACAAATCGGTCAAAAAGTTGTAAGACTATTACACGCTAATGAACAATATACCGTACGCGCAATGGTTCGTAAGGAAGAACAGCTTGAGAAACTAAAAAATGAAAATATTGAAGCGGTCTATGCTAGCCTTGAAGGAACGGTAAAAGAATTAGAAGCAGCAATGAAAGGCTGCGATGCGGTAGTCTTTACTGCCGGTTCAGGAGGTAGCACCGGGTCTGATAAAACGTTGCTAATTGATTTAGACGGAGCAGCCAAATCAATTGAAGCAGCCGAAAACGTAGGAGTTAATCGTTTTATCATGGTAAGTGCCCTACAAGCACATCATCGTGAAAACTGGAATGAGAATTTAAAGCCTTATTACGTAGCGAAACACTATGCTGACAAAATCCTAGAAGCAAGTAGTTTAGACTATACAATCATTCGACCAGGTGGATTGACGAACGACGCTGGTACGGGTAAAGTAGACGTTGCCACAAACTTAACGCGCGGAACAATTCCTCGTGAAGACGTAGCCAAGGTTGTGGTTACTAGCCTTACAGAAGAAGGAACTTACAAAAAATCGTTTGACTTATTAGCAGGCGATAAAAACATCGAACAAGCTCTAAAGACATTATAATAAAACAGGCGGTCGTAACCGCCTGTTTTATTTATTTAATAACTGGGTGAAATGATGCAAAATCTTAGCAGTTAGACCCCAGATTACACGATTCTCATAATAATAAAAATGCTCTTCCATCTTGCGTGTTTGCCAATTATAATCTTCTCCTCCAATGATATCATCAAATGGGAAGGTTGAATCAGGCTCTACTTTAAAATGAATATGATGAACTTCAGGTGGATTCTCTTTAAAGAACGAAAGGGGTACGGTAAATATTTCCGCTACCTCAGAAGGGTTTGGACGTAGTGGCAAATCATCTTTTAAAACCCCGATATACGGATAAATAATAGTTCCGAATTGCGACACGATATAATCTAATGGTTTGACATTTTCAACCGCTTTATTTTCAATACCCAGTTCTTCTGTCGTTTCTCTCACTGCTGCATCTTGAGGTGTTGAATCATTTGGTTCAATCTTACCCCCAGGAAAACAAATCTCACCAGGTTGCCTACGCAAATGGTGGGCCCTTACTTCGAATAACACATGAAGCTCATCTTGTTTTTGAACAAGTGGGACCAAAACGGCAAACTGTAAAAATTCATCCATGCCTAAAATGTTTGGATTTCGCTTAGTTAATGTTTCGAGTATGTCATTTAGCTTCAATGTACCACTTCCTTTTCTCTCTTTTTCGTAGTAACAGCATAGTTTGTTGGTTAAGGCTTGTCAACTTCCATACCCTTTAAAACTGATAGTAGCACATCTTCATCTTTATCCTCTTTAAAAATAGCGGGATGAAGCAGCTGAGCTAGCTTTTTAAGACCAACTAATAATCGTGGAGATGGCCGGCAAAATAATGCCTCCTCTAAAATATGTATATCCGTTTCCGACAGTCTTAATTCTTCCCAACCAGAACGTTTTTGGATCACTTTTTTATTGACGTTCTTTTCGGCTACCCCAACCCACGCAAGACATATCGCTTGAGGTTTTCTCTTTTTGACTTCTTCCCACGTTGTTTGAACGCTTGGTTCACTGTAATCTTCAAACATATTTTTTGCTCCGGCAAGCGCACTAATTTCAGTTAGCCAGTTTGAGCCACCTGGCGTAAACAAAGGCTTTGGCCACCATTCCCAGTAGATGTTGGGCTTGTGTGTAATACGCTGGGCTAACTCTTTATAGTAGGTTATTTCTTTATCAAATCGCTGCACAATTTTTTCTGCATAAGTACCTACTCCAATTAAATCCCCTACAGTCAGAAGGTCATTTCTAATATCACTTAAGGACTGAGGATTTAACGTAACGAAAGAAAGGTTCCTTTTTTTTAATTCTTCAATGTTTCGCTCCATTCCAGGAACGCTTAAAGAAGCTAAGATTAAATCTGGCTTCAGCTCCTCAACCAAGTCCATATCAATAGACAAGTCAGGACCTAATCGCGGTAATTTTTGCACGCTGTTCGGCCAATCTGAATAGTTATCGACCCCTACAAGTAAATGCTCGCATTGCAAATAACCAATGAGTTCAGTGTTGCTAGGGCATAAAGACACAATTCGCATTAAAACTCCTCCTTATTAAAAGTCTTTATCTTTACAATACTAGAATTACAGAAAAAAAGACAGCAGACATTCTGTTCACTATTCTTTAAGAGAATTTTTATAAAAAGGTAATTTTTCATCGTTTTTTCACTTTTCTCTTATATAGTAAAGACAGTACTTTTTTTATAGATATGCCCCTTTTCACTCGTCTCTTGTAGACGAGCTTTTTTTATGTTCTAAAATATGGCTAATATAGAAAAGGTATCGGACTAAAATCCAATACCCTTTTCGTTACGAATTTATAATCCCAAGTCTTCAATTTGTTTAACGATGCTTGAGATGTCTTGAATGGATTGAAAGAGCTCCGTATTTTCAAGCGCTGCAGGATCCAACTTTCCGCCCTCTATGTTTTCTAGATACGTATTGATTCCGTCTAGCGCTTTCTCATTTTGCTCTAGTACCTGGTTGTGTAAGTCAGCTGCTAATTCAGGGGCATTGAGCTCATTGAAGCTTTCAATTTCTCCTTTCATGTCTTCTAGTTTCGTTTCAAATTCCGCTGCGGCTTTTGAATCTGTAATGGCTTGCTGTGCTAATTCGGGTGCTTCTTCAGCAAATGTTTTTGCCTCCTGTACATAGTCTGTCGCTTCGTTTACGTATGTGAGTGCGTCATTTGCTCCTTCCAGCATTGAACAGCCACCTAATGCAAAAGACGTGCTGGCTAGGATTCCTATCAACCATTTTTTCATTTGTTTTCCTCCCAGAAATTTATTTTCAACCTTTTAAGGTAGAAACCAATAAAAAAACCATCTTCACAATGTTTTTTGTAAAGATGGTTAAAATGACCTTTACCAAAAAACATTTGGCAAAGGTCTCGCTAACAATATTACATATTGCCAACAAAGCCGGAGAGATTCTCTCGGAATGACGACCTTGCTGTAGCAGCTACTCCCCTTTGGGAATTCCATATAAACTTCTAACATCATTCTACCTTATTTATAAGAAACGCGTCAATTCTCACGAAGGAATGGTTTTTCCATTTAGATAATCAATGGTAGAATAAGAGAATCATAATGATAAGGGAGAGAACGTCTTGTCTGGACAGTCTAAAATACTCGCGTTTGTGGATATTGAAACAACCGGCTTAAGTCCCGCTAGTTGTGAAATGATTGAACTTGGAATTTTACTTTATGAATACGACGAACAGCTCCAAACCCTCACGGAGCTAGACCGCTATAATGGATTTGAAATGCCGACATACCCAATTTATCCTCATATTACTCGGCTAACTGGGATTACAAATGAAATGGTGGAAGGTCAAAGATTTAATGATGAAAAAGTGATCGAGTTGTTTAAGCAAGCTGATGGTATTATTGCGCACAATGCTTCTTTTGACCGTAGCTTTTTACTAAAGCGCTATTCCTTTTTACAAGACCTGAAATGGCACTGCTCGATGAGATCAGTAAAATGGAAAGAATACGGATTTGTCAATAAAAAGCTAACAACGCTCTTAGATGCACATGGAATTTCTAGAGAACATGCTCACCGTGCGATGGATGATATTGAAGCAACTGCTTTCTTGTTACAAAAAACCAATCCAGAGGGTAATATGTACTTAACCGAAGTTTTAAAGAAAGCCATGAGCAAACCAAAATCTGTTGTGAAACGATAAAAAGCATCTCATTTAGCTGAGATGCTTTTTTGTACTAAAAATGGGTTTTTCCATTCCATTAGCGTTCCGTAGTTACAAGACTCTTCATCTTCTAAATAGTTCTCTATCACTTTAAGCGGTGTTCGACCACAGCGCAGCAAAAATGTAATAACAGGATCTTGAATGGTACCTTTTGAAATTTCTTGGATATATTGCTCTGGCGTTAGCTTATCCTGATATAGGTGGTAAGCAGGCATCCTCCCTCCACCTATTAGCCGGTCTAGTTTCAGATGAATGACGACATCGTACATGGCAGTCATCATCCATTTCCCTAACCCTAACTTACGGTAAGCAGGGGCTACACTAATATCTACAACATATAATGAATTCCCGTTTGGGTCATGATTACGAATATAACCGCTATCCGTAACGTCCGCCCACGTATGATTTGGTGATTTAGGGTCAAACTGAACTAATAATCCCGTCATGCTTCCTACTACTTTACCGTTTACTTCTATACACAATGCTCCCTCTGGGAATAGCGTAACGTGATTGGTAAGCTGCTCGATATTCCACCATAAATCAGACGGAAACGGAGGTGGAAAACATTCTTGCTGAATAGCAATTAAATCTTGAAAATCAGCTTGGTGATAATTTCGAATGATGGCGGGAACAGGCTTTTTTTCGTCAAACACAAAAAACTCTCTTCGGTACACATTCATCACTCCTTATCGAATCAAGACCTCTTCTTTTTCCCAATCGGTATATAAATCTGTACGACGATCACGCCACGTTGTTACCGATCCGCTTTCTCGAACTTTATAGAGTAATTCCAAGTCTAGGTCAGCTGTGACAATCATATCTTGGTTGATTTCACCTTCAGCCATTAATCCTTTAGGTGGAAACGGAACATCGTTTGGGGTAATGATTGCAGCTTGACCAAAGTTAGCGCGCATAAAATCGACGGTAGGGAGTGAACCTACTGTCCCCGAGTTTACTACATAAACTTGATTTTCAATTGCTCTTGCATGGCTCGTATAGCGTACGCGGTGAAACCCGTGACGATCATCTGTACATGACGGGCAGAATATTACGTCTGCACCTTTTGCTTTTGCCATGCGTACAATCTCAGGGAATTCAATGTCATAGCACGTAAGCATCGCAATTTTCCCTTTGGTTGTCTCAAACACCTGCAGGTTTTCTCCAGGCGTCATGTCCCACTCATGTAGCTCCGTTGGCGTCATATGAAGCTTCGCTTGCTCACCTATACGTCCATCTGGATAAAAAAGGTGCGCTACGTTATACAAACGCCCTTCTCTTTTTATTACGTGTGTACCTGCAATAATATGAATGTTCATTTTAATGGCTAAGCTCATAAATAAAGAACGATACTGCTCGGTAAAGTCCGGTAAATCCTGAATTGTTAATGCTTGTCCTTGGTGGTTACCAATCGACATTAACTGTGTTGTAAAGAATTCTGGGAACATGACAAACTCTGCTCCAAATTCTTCTGCTGTTTTGACATAGTGCTCAACTTGATGAGCAAATTCCTCAAAGGATTGAATTGTATGAAGATGATATTGAACCGCTGATACTCGAAGTTTCATAGGTTCCTCCTTTCCAAACTTATTTGTCTATTTTTTTCTTTTAGTAAAAAAGATCTGCTAGCTCTCGGTAAATGGCCACAATATCGTCTATTTTCATTCGCACTAAGCCGCTTGAGGAAGGAGCCACGAAGTCAATTGTCCCTTCAATAACCGAAACCTCTTGAATTCCCCAAGGAACGTTTCTGCGTTTGCTGTATTGTTCGTAGACACCTTTTCCGACGAAGCAAACGACTTTTGGTTGATAAGTACGAATTTTATGAGCGAGCTGCTTTCGTCCTTCTTCATATTCTTCTTTCGTAATTTCCGCTGCCGCTTTTGTAGGACGATCTACAATATTCGTAAGACCATAACCAAGATCTAGTAAATCTACATCCTCTTCAGGCTTATAAAGTCGTGGTGTTAATCCGGACTTGTATAAAATACTCCAAAATCGATTGCGAGGATGTGCAAAGTGATAGCCTGTTTCACTTGATCGAATACTTGGATTAAAACCGACAAATAGAATTCTTAAGTCTTTCTTAATGCAATCTTGTACCAAATCCATGCCGTACCTCCTAAAAAAATCATCCATCTAGTATGAATGATTTTTTAGAAAATTATACGTTAAATACGAACAACGCGTCCGTTAAATTTTTTCTTCCAATAGCCTTGCGTCATATCAGCAATGCCGACGCCTTTACTTTGAGCACCAATGAATTTTCCATTTCCTACATAAATGCCAACATGTCCATCTGTTTTATATGTGTTAAAAAAGACAAGGTCGCCTGGCTGCATTTGTGAAGCGGAAATTTGTGTACCAGCATGCTTTAATGTTTCAGTGCTTACATAGCCGCGAGGTCCTAGCTCAACGCCGACTTGTGAATATGCCCAGTGTACAAACGATGAGCAATCAAAGAATCCGCGGTTGATATCCGCTTGGGTACGACCTCCACCAAATACGTATGCAGAATTACCAATCCATTTATTCCCAACCGTTGCGACATTAGAATGAGATGCAGCAGGAGCTGATTTAGCCGCTGGTGCTTCAACAGTAGCTTTTGATGTAGCTTTCGTACTTTCATTGTCTTGAGCAGGAGCTGCTTTTTCAGCAATAGATTGACCTGAAGCTGTAGCTACCTGCTGCTCAGCTTTTTCAGCTGCTTCTTTTTGTTCTTGCTCTCTTTGTTTTTTAGCTGCAATGCTGTCTGTTAACGTTTGTTCTTGCGTTGATAAATCTGTTTCTTGTTCCGTTAAAGATGCTACTTGCTGTGCATTTTCTGATTTTTTTTCATTTAACTGAGCAGCAAGGGTTTCTTGCTCCGCTTTTTGCTCCGCTAAATATTCATTAATACCCTTTAGCTCTTCTTTCATCGCTTCAAGATCTTTTAGTTTACCTTTTACAGAAGACTGTTTCTGTGCTACTTCATCTTGCATCTCTTTAGTTTCTTTTAGAATATCACGGTCTGCGCTAATGATTGTTGACACAGCTACCGAGCGGTCAACGAAATCCGAAAAGCTTTGTGAACCAAGAAGCACTTGAACATAATCAACGCTGCCTCCAGCTTCTTGAAGTGCTTTTGCACGCTGAGCCAAAACTTGATTGCGCTCTTCTAGCTTTTCATTTAGCGTATCGATGTCTTTTTGAAGGATGTCTATTTTTTCAGTTGTCTGCTTAATGCTGTCTTCTGTATCCGTTACTTTCTTTTCGTTTTCCTTAGCTGCTAATTTTAAACGCTCCAACTGAGCTGATAAGCTGCTTTGTTCTTTTTCTAAACGCTTCTTTTCTTCATTTGCGCTTGAAATTTTCCCTTGTAGTTCTTCACGCTCTTGTTGAATCGTCGTTTTTTGGTTTTCCATTTCATTTATCGTTGAGGCAAATGCTTCAGTTGAAAACACGCTTGATAGTCCTAAAACAACCGCTGCATTGGCAAAAATAGCTTTTTTATTCACTTTAAATTCCTCCATTACTTCATCTGTCTAATCCTCTATGTATATATCGAACTATTATTGTCGAAAAATAGCTAAAAATAGTCTTTTACTACGAAAATTATACCACGATGTATTTATATGAAATATTACAATTTCATTTCATAATTGGAAGACTTAGTGAAATAGAAGAAAAAAATAGCACGCAAACGCGTACTATTTTCCTGATTACTTCTCTATAGTTTGCTGATAGTATTGCTCTAGAGCTACAATCGCGCTCCCCATTCGTTCCTGAAGCGGAACTACCACGCGCTTCACGCCTTGATCATTTAACGCAGCAGCCGTTACTTTTCCAACTGATAACGCCACAACGTCTGTCTCAAATGCTTCTAAAACCTCTTGTTCTTTTCCTTTTTCGCGCGCAAAGGAAAAAAGGTTACGAGGCTGAGGAGCGCTTGTAAAGTTGACTGCGTCTACCTTCCTAGTTAGTATTTCATCTAACAGTTGCTCCATCACGTCAGTTTGAGGAGGAATGTGCTTATAAGGAAGAATATCTTTGGCCTTGGCGTTTTGATCATTTAAAAAGGTCATTAATGCAGGCGCAGGATCTCCATGAAGCTGAAGCGCAACTTTACATCCATCAAATGAGTGACTCTTTAACTCTCGCACCAGACCAGCTGTACTGCCATCATCATCGCGAACCGTTGGTGTAACGCCTAGCTTTTTTAGCATATTAATGGTTTTATAGCCACGAGCCCCGATTTTAGCGCTCTTTAATGCCGCTAGGAATTCAGAAGCTAGCCCCATTTTATCAGCGGTATTGTATAAGATTTCTGTACCAATACCCGTAGTGAAAATAAACCAGTCGTACGTACCTTGAACAAGATCTTTTACGTCTTCTTCAAGATGAGTGTCATCTAAAAAAATTGTTCCTTGTGCCGGTCGAATAAGAGCCGTCCCACCTAAGTTTTCTACGATTTTTTTAATGTCCTCTACTTTTCGCTGACCAGCAAGGGCGACTCGTTTTCCTTCTAATCGTCTCATTGTAAACTCCTCCGTTTATGTAAATTACTGCGCAAATGGAGATGTGTGTTGAGGAATATATCCTAATTTCACTGAAATCTCCGCTGCTGCCGTTGTTACTTTTTTAATTAAAAATGGCATTCTTTCTTCATGAAAATGTGCATCAATTCCTGCAACGCTAATTCCCGCTACAATTTCTCCTTTATGGTTAAAGATTGGAGCTGAAACAGCTGTTGTATAATCTTCAAGCTCAGAATGGCTAATTGTATAGCCGTTTACACGTGCTTTATGAAGCTCTTCATTTAATTTTTCTTTGTCGGTAATTGTGCCTATGCCTAGTGGTTTTAAATCGGTTACCTCTAAATAGCGCTGCTGCTCTTCAGATGATAAAAAAGATAAAATAATGCGAGAACAAGCACCAGCATAAAGCGGCGATTTTCGTCCAATCGATGTATAAAGACGTACGGGGTGCACGGCTTCAATCTTTTCAATATACATCGCTTCATCTCCATCGCGAACGATCAGATTAACGGCTTCTTCTACTTCATCGCGAAGCGCTTGCATAATCGGCAGCGCAAGCCCTCTAACATCTAGTCGATCGGCTACAAGCTGACCAAACTGCAAAAAAAGAAGCCCAAGCTCATAGTGGCCATATGGATCTTTCGTTAAAAAACCCATTTCTTCTAAGGATCCAAGCATTCGGTGCAGCGATGTTTTAGGGATATTTGTCTTATTCATTAACTCATTGAATGTAAGGCGAGGGTGATCAATGAACAGCGTTAGAATGCTCATCGATTTCACAACCGTTTTATTTTTATCCTGCATACTCACGCTCTCCTTTAATTTGAACATATTTTCACAATCTTTGTTTTATTATACAACAAACTAGCGGAAAGTACCTTATTTTAGGATGTTTTTTCGCCTTTAATTAGACATAAAAATAAAGAAAGCACCCTGTATAAAGGCGCCTTCTGTTATTACTTATAAAGTTGTTGCTACCTGCTCTGGCTGAATCTCATATATTTCTAAAAACTTCGTTGTAAAATCTCCTTCTAAAAATTTCTCATGTTCTAGAAGGGATAAGTGAAACGGTATGGTTGTGTGCACTCCTTTAATATAAAATTCGCTGAGTGCACGCTTCATGCGCTGAATAGCTTCCGTACGATTTTTTCCGTAAACAATCACTTTAGCAATCATCGAATCATAAAAAGGTGGAATTGTATAGCCTGCATATACTGCGCTATCTATGCGTACCCCAAACCCTCCAGGTGGAATGTACTCTGTTACTGTTCCCGGTGAAGGCATAAAATCACGCCAAGGATCTTCCGCATTTATGCGACACTCAATTGCGCATCCAGAAAAAGTAGTGTCTTCTTGCGTGAAGGATAGCGGATAACCTGCTGCTGCTAAAACTTGCTCTTTAATCAAATCTACCCCTGTTACTAACTCTGTTACTGGGTGCTCAACTTGAATACGCGTATTCATTTCCATAAAATAAAACGCACCGTATTTATCCAGTAAAAATTCAACCGTACCTACACCATAGTAGTTCACTGCTTTTGCAGCTTTCACAGCAGCATCTCCCATCTCATCCCGGAGCTTTTCGCTAAGCGCTGGTGACGGTGACTCTTCGATAAGCTTTTGATGACGCCTTTGGATGGAGCAGTCTCGTTCTCCTAAGTGAACAACGTGTCCATGCTTGTCCGCTAAAATTTGAATTTCAACATGACGCGGGTCTTCAATAAACTTTTCCAAGTACACGCCTTTGTCTCCAAACGCTTTTTCCGCTTCTTGCTGAGCTTGACGAACTGCTTTGTGAAGCTCTTCTTCATTAAAAGCCGTGCGCATTCCTTTACCGCCTCCACCAGCGGATGCCTTTACAATGACAGGGTAGCCAATTTCTTTTGCAATCGCAGTAGCTTCTGTACTACTTTTAATTAAACCGTCGCTTCCTGGTACAATTGGTACGTTTGCTCGCTTCATGGTATCACGAGCTTTTGCTTTAGCTCCCATATCTAAGATAGCCTGAGATGAAGGACCAATAAACGTTATCCCATACTCTAGACAAGCATCTGCAAACTGTGCACTTTCAGATAAAAAACCATACCCAGGATGAATCGCATCTGCATGTGACACGTCCGCTGCGCTGATGATACTTTTACTATTTAAGTAGCTATCTTTAGGACTTTTCCCACCGATGCAGTATGCTTCATCAGCCATCTGTACATGAAGTGCATCGCGGTCTCCAGTAGAATACACAGCTACGGTTTTGATGCCAAGTTCCTTACATGCACGAATCACACGAACAGCAATTTCTCCTCTGTTAGCAATCAACACTTTTTTAAACATCGTCTCACTCCTTATTAGCGCTTATTGTTTGATTAAAAATAGAGGTTGGTCGTATTCAACAATATCGCCGTCTTTCACAAGAACCTCTATAATTTCTCCTTCAATTCCCGCTTCTACCTCATTAAAAAGCTTCATTGCTTCTACAATACAGACGATATCATTAGCACGAACTTTATCACCTTCCGATACAAAAGGTGAAGCTCCTTGTTCAGGAGAGGAGTAGAAGGTTCCGACCATAGGAGAACGTACTTCGCAGACCGCTTTTGATGGCTCCTCATTTTTTAATGGAGGTGTGAGTTCTACCTCATTGTTTTTACTAGGCGTTAACACTTTTGTTGCTTCTTCCGTTAGTGTTTTATCAAGAACAATCACTGTTCCATCGTGTTCCACATGTAGCTTTTGAATGCCACCTTCATTCATTAAAGCTATAACCTCTTTTAATTCTGCAGTATTAATCATCCTTTTCTCCCCTTTCATTTTTTAAGCTTCTTTTTGATAAAGTGCAATTGAACACGCTAACTGCTTCATAGTTTTTTCGTTTTCTAAATAAATTTGTTCAGCTTCTTCTAGGGTAATATATTGAAAATAAATGCTTTCTCCAGGCTTCACCTGAGCTAGAACTGGTAAGTCAGCCGTGATAACCTGAGCCATTTTTGGATAGCCACCCGTGGTTTGTCGATCTGCTAATAGAATGATTGGATTTCCGTCTGGCGGTACTTGAATAGATCCATTCGTTACGGCTTCTGATAGCAACTCTACTTTTTCAGTAAGTACCATTTCAGGACCAGCAATTCGATAACCCATGCGATCTGATTGAGTACTAACTTTAAAGGCTTGTTCACTAAAGGCTTGTTGACTTTCTTTAGTAAACAAATCAAATTGACTGCCTTTTATTACACGGATAATCGGCTTTTTTTCAAACGGTAAGCGTTCGTGAAAATTCACGTACCAGTTTGGCATATGTACACGGCTTGCCAACTTTACATGCTGATGTTGAGAACCCGTAAATTTAATTACATCGTTTGCCTGTAAAGCGCGCCCTTTGAAACCACCTAACTCGCCGCGTAAATAGGTACTTTTACTATTCATAACAGGAGATAGTAAAAAACCACCCTTTACTGCCAAATAAGCTCGACACCCTTTTTTACATGGTCCAAATTGAAGGGTACTTCCTTTTGACACGTAGATTGGTTTCCACATATGAACGGGTTCATTGTTAATGCTCGGTGCTAAATCACCTCCAGTGATAGCGATTACACAATCCTTTTCAAATTCAATTGTTGGACCCATTAAAGTCATTTCTAAGCAAGCCTCTTTTTCATCGTTCGCAACTAATAGATTTGCTACGCGCAAAGAATACGTATCCATAGCTCCGCTCACTAAGACACCGTGTTTTTGGAAGCCAGTTCGTCCTAAGTCTTGTATAGTCGTGAGTAAACCTGGCTTTAAGACCTTTATGCTCATACTTATCTCTCCTTTGTAAATTTTAAAAATTCATGCTGTGTAATAGGGATGAATTTGACGATATTACCTGCTTCAAGTAAGCTAGGTGGATTTTGCTCTGGTAAAAATAAAGGCTTTGGCGTTTGACCAATCAGCTGCCATCCTCCAGGCGTAGAGATGGGATAAACGCCTGTTTGCATTCCAGCAATCCCAACAGACCCTTTTGGAATGCTGGCGCGAGGAGACGACCTTCTCGGTGCCTTGATTTTCTCTGACATACCGCCTAAGAATGGAAATCCAGGCGCAAATCCAACCATATATACGAGGTATTCACCACTTGAGTGGATGGATATAACTTCATCAGACGTCAAGCCATTGATCTTCGCTACATCTTGTAAATCGGGTCCATATTCGCCACCGTAGCAAACCGGAATTTCTACAGTATGAGATGGTTGATTTTTATGGTGCGTTAAACTAGCAAGCTTTTTCTCTACTAGAGCTGAAACAATTTTAAAAGGAGATATTAAAGATGAATCTTTGCCTTGATATGTTTGATAGACAATAAGCGGGTCGTAAAAAATCGTTAGGTTTGTAAATGCAGGGACACTCTCGACAAACCCTTCAAACGGTGTATCTTCAAGCATATTCATAAGCGCCATGATTTGTTTATGAGTACTAATGCTCATTTCTGAACCAAATGTTACAACCACAGCCGAATCTCCAAGTGGGGTCAGCTCTGCGATTGTTTTCTTGTTATCTACTGCTTTAATCATGTCTTTCACCTCGTTTATAAAATTCCAAG
Organism: Priestia flexa NBRC 15715; assembly: GCF_001591565.1. Lineage (GTDB taxonomy): Bacteria > Bacillota > Bacilli > Bacillales > Bacillaceae_H > Priestia > Priestia flexa. The sequence goes on from NZ_BCVD01000002.1 coordinate 15,904, forward strand.
CTCATCATCACGTATATCGGTAATGAGCATGTGCCCTGGAGCATGCGTAATCATAATAGACGGTTTAACCTCCATCGCAACAGCTTGTGGAGTAACTCCACAGGCCCAAAAAACAGGCACTTCACCTTCGTGAATGGTCACTGCATCACCAAAATCAGGATGATCAATTTGTTGGATACCTATTTCTTTTGGACTACCAATATGAAGAGGACTTCCATGAACGGAAGGAAAGCGCGAGGTAACCTGCACCGCGCGAGGGACGTCTCGAGAAGGCATAGGACGCATACTTACAACCGTTACGCCTTTAAATAAGCCAGCTGATTTACATTCAATATTGGTTTTGTACATCGGGACATTACATTTCTCCTCAATGTGTCGGATAGGTATACCGTTATTTAACAAGGCGTCTTCAAACGTAAAGCTGCAACCAATCAAGAAACCTACCATATCTTCTTCCCAAAGCGATGTAATATCCGTTATTTCTTCCGTTAATACACCTTCTCGATATACGCGGTACTTAGGTAAATCTGTACGAATATCTGCTCCTTTTGCAACGGTTAAATACGGTGATCCAACCTCTGTTACGTCTAATAATGGACACGACTTTGGGTTACGCTGACAAAATAGTAAAAAGTCATACGCATGTTCTTGTTTTAAGATTGCTAGATTTGCTTGGGCGTATCCATTCGCCATCCCTGCTGTTGGTCCAGTAATTTTCATTTCACGAATAAGCTTACGAATTTTTTCAGGTGTTTCAGTTGCGTAACTCATATTTGGTCTCCTTTCAACGATACGGAGGTGAATAAAATAATCCACCTCCAGCTCAGTTATTTAAATAATAAAGGCAGTTGATCAATTAATGTATATCCCCCCATTAACGCCATCACGATAACCACAAGGCTACCCGAGATCGTTAACCAAAGAGGGTGTTTATAATCTCCTACAATATCTTTTCGGTAAGCAGCAACTAAGAGCGTTCCAAGAGCAATTGGTAAAATCAATCCATTTATTGCACCAACTAACAGCAATACTTTAACTGGCTTTCCAATGACTACAAAACATAGTGTTGACACAATAATGAAGCCGATAATTACCCATTTATGATGCTGCTCTAAGCGTTTGCTAAATGTACGAATGAACGATACGGATGTGTAAGCAGCTCCAATAACAGACGTAATTGCAGCTGACCACATAACAACTCCGAAAATTTTATAGCCAATATTTCCTGCCGCTAGCTGAAAGACTGAAGCGGGTGGATTGCTTGCATCTATTTGAAGCCCTTGTGATACAACGCCAAGAACTGCTAAAAAGAGCGCAATACGCATAACAGACGTGATTAAAATTCCTACAACAGAACTCTTTGTCACTTGTGGTAGTGCATCAACACCTTTTATTCCTGCATCTAATAGTCGGTGACCTCCAGCAAACGTAATATAGCCACCTACCGTTCCACCCACTAACGTGACAATAGCAACAATATCAATCGTATCCGGCATTACTGTTTTTACTACAGCTTCTCCAACAGGAGGTGCCGTTTTAAACGCTACAAAAAACATTAAACCAATCATGACAAAGCCTGCGTACTGTGTGAAACGATCCATGGCCTTTCCAGCTTCTTTAATTAAAAAGATTGCCACTGCAATGATTGCACTTACAATTGCACCGTATTCAGGTGCGATACCAAACAAGGCATTTAATCCTAATCCAGCTCCTGCAATGTTTCCTACGTTAAAAGCAAGGCCACCCATAACAATTAGCCCAGCGATGACATAACCGAGGCCTGGCAACACCATGTTCGCAATATCTTGTCCTCTTTTTTCGGATACAGCGATAATTCGCCAAACGTTGGTTTGTGCAAAGATATCTAAAATAATTGATACTAAAATAACAAATCCAAAACTAGCTGCTAACGTTTGAGTAAAAACAGTAGTTTGAGTTAGAAACCCAGGACCAATAGCAGACGTGGCCATTAAGAAGGCCGCCCCCATCATGAGCGTCCAGTTAAGCTTAGGTACTGGCGACAGTTGCTGTTTTTTTGATTGTTTTACCGGCTCCATAATTAATTCTCCTCTCGATTAGCGGCATGATACGGCGACGCGTGTAATATCTGCTTGCTTAAAGGCTGTGTTAAGTGCATGAGCAAACTGCAAGGCATGTGTTCCGTCTCCATGAATGCAAACTGTATCTGCTTGAATCGGCACTGTTGTTCCTTGTTGAGACTGCACTTTTTTTTGCTCAATCATTCCAATAACTTGATTAATTGCTACTTCATCTTCTTCGATTAAAGCACCTTTCATTGTTCGAAGAGTTAAAGAACCATCTTCTTGATATGTACGATCAGCAAATACTTCATTTGCTGTTTGAAGCCCTATTTCTTTTCCTGCTTTTATGAGTTCACTTCCAGATAAGCCGAATAAAATAAGTTCTGGATTTACTGCATATACGGCTTCAGCAATTGCTTTTGATAATGCAGCATCTTTCGCCGCCATATTATAGAGAGCACCGTGTGGCTTTACATGCTGCATAGTACCTCCTTCCGCCTTTACAAATCCGTAGAGTGCACCAATTTGATATACGACTAAATCATACGCTTCACTAGGACTAATTTGAATATTCCGACGTCCAAACCCGCGTAAATCCTGCAAACCAGGATGAGCGCCAATAGCTACATCATGATGCAAGGCAAGTTTTACGGTTTCTCGCATGACGGTTGGATCTCCAGCATGAAAGCCACACGCGATATTAGCCGAAGAAACAAACTTTAAAATCTCTCTATCATTTCCAATCTTATAAACGCCATAACTTTCACCTAAATCACAGTTCACGTCAATTCGTTTCATTTCTTCATCCCCTTATCTATCTTGTTGTACCGAAAAATGGAACTTAAATTCCGTTTTTCGGTTAAATTGATTTTATCATTTAAATGTCTGATACACAAGATAGTTGTCAGAACATTTAACATATTAGGTCAATTCTATTAATTGAAAGGTTTCTAGATAGGTATTTCACTGCAGGAAAAAAGAATCTCGAAATCCAAGGTTTTCTAAGTCATAATTCAAAAGGTAATCTTTTTTACAAATGGATAGGAGGAAGAAAATGAAAAAGCATCAACTAATTGCTGCATCTATTGTAGGTATCAGCTTACTTTGGACCACCCCTACTGAGTTCAAAGCAGCGGAAATGGATACTACTAAAGTGGTGAAGACGGCTGCTGAATTATCAGGAATCGACTATGTAAGCGGTGGTGAAACAAAATCAGAAGGATTCGATAGCTCAGGGTTCATTTACTATGTAGTAGAAACAGCTTTAAATGTAGATATGCCGCGCACGTTAGAAGGGCAAGGTGAGTTAGGAACAGAAGTGAATAAAAGTGATTTAACAACCGGAGATCTGTTATTCTTCTCTACAAGCTCATCTACCATTACAAGCGCTGCAATCTATATTGGAGATGGAGAGATGATTTTCCCTTCTACTTCAAAAGGTGAAGTGGTTAAAGAAAGTTTCAAAGATAGTTCATTTTGGAATGCACATTTTATCAAAGCGAAAAGACTCAGTGCCTCTACCTTTTCATTTCCAGACTATAAAATTGTCTCGGAGAGTCGAGAGCAGCTAGGCGTTTCGTATCAATTTGGAGAAGAACGTCCAGAAGTTGGTTTTGATTGTTCGGGCTTTATTCAATATGTATTCAAAGAAGCATATAACGTAGCGCTCCCACGTTCTACGGATCAACAGTGGAACTTTGGTACATACGTTAAAAAAGAAGACCTACAAGTCGGAGACGTTGTCTTTTTTGAAGATACATACCGCAGCGGAATTTCGCACGCAGGTGTTTACATTGGTAAAAACCGTATGATACATGCTAAACATAAAGAAGGCGTCACCATTGATTATTTAACGGATGATTATTGGCAAGATAAATACGCTGGTGCCAAAAGAATGCGCTAATCATAAAAAAAGACCGCCTTCAAGCTTGAAGGTGGTCTTTTATGACAAGATCATTTTGACAAAAGTGGTTGGATTGCTATCAGCTACTGCAAACCCTAGTCGTTCCCAAAACTGATTGTACCTTTTGTCTTCAGAGACGTTTAGCTTTATTTGATCCCCATGACACTTCTCTTCAAATAAGAGATAAGCTTGCGTTCCAAAACTATACCCCTGATAATCTTTATGAATCACAAAAGTATGAATGTGACAAATATTCTTAACGGTTTCAGTATGCACATAGCCAATATACGTGTCCTCTAACTTAATTAGCAGCTGCTCACCAACTGACTTTATGTTTTTCGTCTTCGTCGATTTTAACATTTCTTCAACGATATAATGTGTATCTGCTACGACTGTTTCAAATGTAATCATGCTGTTAACTTTCCTTTCGTATATATGCTTAGTTCCACAAATGTTGTTGATTAAAATAAGATGTAATTTCTTGAAAGGACGCTACTTTTACGTGCGGAACGTTCTTTTCATCTAACAAATCTTGAAGAGCAGCTTTTGCAAACGTGATGTCTGCGCAAGCCGCTGGGTGTGAGTCTGGTTCACTATCACCGGCAAAATAGACCTGCTCATATTTTTTCTTGAAATCCTGAATAACTAACGATTTATCAATTCCATAACGCTCAGAATAGCTCCAGTGCTTAGGATCAATTTGCAAGTGAACATTTTTTTCATGGAACACACCGGTATTTGAAAGTACTTCCACATTCTCTACACCATGCTTCTTCAGAAGAGGTCGAATATAGTAATCTGAACCTGCGCTTAAAACATAAAAATCTCCTCCTCTTTTTTGTACTTCTTGAATAAAAGCAGGAACTCCAGGATCAATTTCAATTCCATCAATGTCTTGTAAAATGACGTCCTCTGTTTGGTTAATTGAGCTGAAGACAGTTGACAAAAAGTCAATGTCCTTCAGCTTACCTGACTTCCATTCTTTATATAGCTTTCTACCTTCAGGAAAATGTTTTTCAATCACAATCCAATAAAAATCCTTTTGTGAAATGGTACCATCAAAATCTGATACAAAAGCAAAGCGTTTCATTTTATCTTCCTTTCATGTGAGCTACATCTCTAAAAGTTCTCGCAGTTCCTCTTCCGATAGACTTGTTAGCATCGTTTCACCCGGTTGAATTACCTGGCTAATCAACTCTCTTTTCTTCTGCTGCATCTCATAGATTTTTTCTTCAATCGTTCCTTGCGCAATTAAGCGAATTACTTGTACAACATTCTTTTGACCAAGGCGATGGGCTCGTCCGGCAGCCTGTTCTTCAACCGCTGGGTTCCACCATAAATCATATAGAATTACGGTATCTGCACCCGTTAAATTCAGCCCTGTCCCACCAGCTTTTAACGAGATTAGAAAAATATCATGCTCGCCTTTATTAAAACGGTTGGCCATCTCTACTCGGTCTTTTCCATCTGTTTGGCCATCCAAATAGAAAAAGGAAATGTTCTGTTCTGCAAGCTTTTCTCTAATGATATGAAGCATGCTCGTGAACTGTGAAAAAATTAGCATCCGCTTTCCGTTAGCTAATGCTTGATGAACGGTTTCAAGTAGCTGTTCCAGCTTGCTGGACTCAGCTTCGTAGTTTTCAATAAAGAGAGCTGGATGACAGCAAATTTGACGTAAACGCGTTAAGCCAGCTAAAATTTTCATACGGTTTCGCTGAAAATCTTCTGTAGTTAACGAGCTTTTTAATTGCTCTAAATATCCAACGTACAGCTCTTTTTGTTCTTTTGACAGCTCTGAGCGCTGCGTTGTTTCAATTTTATCAGGAAGTTCTTTTAGAACGTCCTTTTTCACGCGACGGAGAATAAACGGGCGCACTAATTTGCTAATCCGCTCTGAGGTCATCTTTTTAAACCCTTGCTGACTTGGTAACAATCCAGGTAATATCGTTTGAAAAATAGACCATAGCTCTTCAAGTGAGTTCTCTATCGGTGTACCGCTTAATGCAAATCGCTTTGGAGCAGATATTGCCCGTACCGCTGCTGCCGCTTTCGTAGCATAGTTTTTAATCGTTTGAGCTTCATCTAAAATTAGAGCATGAAACTCTCTTTCTTTATATAACGACATATCCTGTCTAAGCGTTGGGTAAGACGTAATAAAAATATCTGCGTTCTCTTGAAGCAAATCGTTTCTCTCTTTTGGAGTTCCAGCAATCGTGTGCACCTTTAAAGAAGGCGCGAATTTCTCAAATTCATTCTTCCAGTTGTAAACTAAGGAAGCTGGTACAACAATTAAAGATGGATGCAATACAGCGTCTTGTTCTTTTTCTGAAAGTAAATAAGCAATGGTTTGAAGCGTCTTTCCAAGCCCCATATCATCAGCCAGTATACCGCCTAATGAATAGGTTGATAAAGATTTAAACCACCGAAATCCCGTATACTGATAGTCTCGAAGCTCTGCATGCAGCCCCGAAGGTATACGCCAATTACTTTGATCAGGTGATCCGATACGTTTAACAAGCGTTTGAAACGCTTCGCTTAATCGACCTTTAGCCTCCTGTGATTGACCAAGAATTTCTTCAACTTGCATTCCTTTATATAGCGGAACGTGAAGGCGATTCTCTTCTAGCTCTTCTTTTTTCACATTTAGCTCTGTAAACAAGTCCTGAATCCTCTGAAATCCATCTTGCTCAAGAGAAAGAAATGCTCCATTGTTTAAACGATAATATTTTTTCTTTTCAAGGACAGACCTAAGAACTTCTTGCACCGTTTTTTCATCGATTCCAGCCAAGTCAAAGTTGATTTCTAATAGATTGTTTTGCTGTTCTAAATCAATGCTTGTGATCAAATTTGAAGCATCATAGAGGGTTTCTTGCTTTGCTTCTTCACTTATACGGATGTCTACAAGTTCTTCAAGTTGAGGAAGAATACGAAATAAGAATTCAAACATCGCTTCTTCATCTTGCTGAAGGTAAAGCTGGTTTTTATAAATATTAATGGGTGCATGTTCAATAATATCCATAATAATTGCTTCTTTTTCCATATCTCGTACCAGAATAAACTTAGGTTTTTCATCGGTATTCTGAAAGGGATTAATCATAAAATCACCGTAGTGATATTCAAGCGTCACAAGAAGCTGTTCGCTTTCTTTCTCTACCCACAGCTTTGCCTGTAATGGCGGAGACATAACTTGATTTTCTACTGCTTGTGAAATTTTCACTTCTCCTACTTTGCGTAGGCCAGGTACTACTTGTGATAAAAACGTTCCCATCTGTTCATCATCAACTGATAGAACCGGCTGAACCGGCATGTTTTCCAGTAATCCTTCTACAAGCTTCCGCTGCTTCTTCGTGAGTTCATAAAAATGACCACTCGCAAAAATCCAATGATAACGATTAAAAAAAGAAGCTTCATCTAGGTCCCGAAAATTAATTTGAAACTCTTTGGCTTGATTTTCATCAATAAAAAAAGAAAATGGAAGGCCTTCTTTTTTCAGTAACACATCTCTATACGTCTCATCTTCATGAACAAAAGTCCAGTCTCTTCCTTGAAGTGCGTGTAAGAGTGACTTTGCTACAGACGTCGGGATAACAAGATCTTTGTTAGTAACGGTTCGCCTCGGAGAAGCATAGGTTTGTTTATAAAAGCGTTCGCTTTCGACAATTTGCTGTAAAAGGTTAAGAACGACTTCATCTTCTTTCGCAAAATAATGTACAACCGGATCATATGAAAACCGCTTGGTGAATTCATGCGGTTCATCCTCAGCTACATCATCTAAAAAAGACCGTAAATCCTTCACAACATAGGTACGCTCAACCCCTACCTTTACCTCAATTGTTAAGTAGAGCTCTCCGTCTCTAGAAAAGCGTTCTGAATGCGACTTACAAATATATTCAACCGATAATTGTTCTTTCTCATCCCTGCTATCACTTTCAATAACTGATTGATGAAAATCTGCGAAGGATTGAATAAAAGAATTGACGCGCTGGTGTTCATAGCTTTTCCGGCGAGATGTTGATGCAACGTCAGTTTTTGTTGCTTGTTGTTCACAAATGGCTAAAAGAACCGCTACCTCATGCTTACATTCACCAAACTCATGATAAGCTAGGCATTCACAAGAAGAAGCGTAACCTTGTTCTTTCATTTGAATCATAACCGTATATGATTCCGTTCCTTCAACAAACCCTATCCATGTTTTCGTTTGTTCATTGTATTCTAAGTCTGTTACTCGCTGTTGTTGATAATATGTATGACCTCTATAGTAGGTTCGACTTGAATATGCATCTTTTAAATACGCTTCATTTAACATTCGCATCTTTTTAAATCTTCCTATCGCTAAATTTTTTCCTCATAAAACAAATCATGCTCAAGTAATCTTGAGCATGATTTGTTTAATCTCTCTATTATATCATGTACATCCATTCGGTACTACCGAGCACATTTTTAAACATGATGCTCTACAGCATATAGAGCAGCTTGGGTGCGATCTTGAACCTGAAGCTTTGATAGAATGTTTGAGACATGCGTTTTAACCGTCTTTTCTGTTATATGTAAAGCAGCTGCAATTTCTTTATTACTTTTCCCTGAAGAAATTTCTTTTAACACTTCACGCTCTCGCTTTGTTAATAAATCTAACAATAAAGGCTCTTTTTTAACAGGTTGGGTTAATTTATTTAATAAATGAGCTGTTATCTTGGGACTTAACTGGTATTGACCGTTTATTACATTTCGAATTCCCACTATCAGCTCATCAGGGTCACTTTCTTTTAACTGGTAACTTTCCGCCCCTGCTTCTAATGCCGGTATTACGTGATCTTGATCTGAAAAGCTCGTTAGAATCAGTACTTTCACATTTGGCTGCTCTTGCTTAATTTGTTTAGTAGCCTGAATGCCATCAAGCTCTGGCATTGATAAATCCATCACGACAAGGTCAGGCTGTAGTTCTTTCACTTTTCGAACGGCTTCCTGGCCGTTTGACGCTTCGCCCACAATTTCTATATCGGGCTGGGTTTGTAAAAATAACGCTAACCCTTTGCGAACAACATGGTGGTCATCTGCAATTAAAATACGTATGCTCATCTTTCTCTCTCCTTAAAACGGAACAACAATTTGGATCGTTGTTCCTTCTCCTAGTTTACTAGTTACATGGAATGTACCGGATTGCTTTTCGACTCGTTGCTTCATTGCTCTTAAACCAATTGTAGGAAGCATTGCCGACTCATACTCTTCATAGCAAAAACCCATTCCTTTGTCGCTAACTGTCATAGTAACCTTTTCTTTTTGGATTGATAGAAAAAGATTTACATCGTGTACATCGGCATGCTTTCGGCAGTTATTCAAGGCCTCCTGCCCAGCTCTAAACAGCATTTCTTCCACAGAAGCTGGTAGAAAAGCCGTTCCTTCTCGAATTGCATTTACGTTTAAACCAATCATTTCACCATAGCTTGTTAATGCACAAACAAGCCCTTGCTGTAATCCATCTGGACGAAGCTGTAAAATCAGCGCTTTCATCTCAGCTTGCGCTTGACTAGCCGTTTGTTGAATTATTTCAAACATATCCCTGGACGCCTCATGGCCAGTTTTTGTTCCTGCTTTAGCCGTGAGCTGAATTGAGAATAAAAGCTGATTAACAGAATCGTGAAGGTCTTGTGCTAAGCGATTTCTTTCATCTCTTAGTCGCATTTCTTGTTCTTTTTTTGTTAAGTCTAACCGTTTAATAGCCGTTCCAATTTGGAGCGCAACAGCACCTAATATATCAAGCTCTTGTTGATCAAAATACTGTTTTCCTGGTGCCGCAACGTTCAATATGCCAAACTGTTCTTTTCCTGAATAAAGAGGAACGGTTGCGTGATGAGTGATGTTATTTGTTTCTCCCCAATCGTGAACTGTAGCTTCATCCAGCCTTTTGCATTCCATTGTATTTGTCGCTTTTGTTAATTTACCATTACAATAGCGGCTAACACACCAACAGCTGCCGTTACGCATAGGTTGAATTTGATGATTCGTTAACGCGTCCGGTAGATTATGAGCAGCCATGAGTTCATAATCTCCACACTCGTCAATTAAAAAAATCCACCCCGTATGTAATTGAGTTGCTTTAAGCAATTGAACCAGGGTATCTTGAAGCATTTGCTTTACGTCTGTACTTTCATTTAGGATTTCTGCAATATCCTTTAATATCTTTAGTTCATTCAATTGTTTTTTTGTCATCTTCATCACCTAACTTAGTTATATAGCTATTTTATCATAAAGTAATAGTAGTTCATTCCAACTATCGTTCGTTTTTTGAAAAATATAAAAATAGTTTGTTAGATTCTTTAACAATTCGCTAGCGTTCGATTTTCATTCAAACTATACTACAATTAATACAAGAAATCGCAAAAAAATGTCAGAAATTGATGATTTATTTCATAAAAAAATATTATTGAAAACGCTTCCAAAAATAGATTGTTAGTGCTAAAATGAATTTATTAAAAGGATAGGGATGTGACCGTCATGAATAAATTGTTTTTAGAAGAATTAAAATACATTATCCAATGCGAAGTGCCTCTGACAACATATCGCTTAACGCAATTAGAAGAAAAATTCTCAAAGCGATCAGAGCTTATTATTGAAATGTATCAACTTCTCTTCGAAAAGCGTCATGTTCTTTTATTTATAGACAATCTGGAAGCGGCCGTGTATGAATATCTTGTGAATCGTGAAATCTCAAATGCAAAAACTCGTTACGGTGCGGTTTTGTTTGTGGCAAATTTATTTGGTGAAACACCTACATATATAAAATGTAAGATTGCGAAATATCAGCAGTCCTCTATTTCGAATATGAGTGCGTAGTAATAGGTTGTTTGCGAAGAGAAATCCTTCAACCGAGGATTTCTTTTTGCTATTTAACAATCGTTCCTTTTTCCTCAGCTGGAAGATAAAAGGTTGTGATTGAAAATCGTCTATCATGTAAAATCTTCAGCGTATGACATACTGACTTATAATTTAAAGGAGGCTGATAAGATGAAGGTTATGTTTTTTGTAGACCGCTATTTTTTTCTTGAAAAGCAGGTTCACGAATACATGAAATTACTAGTTGTCAAAACCCCTGAACAAGTACTGCATTATTTTGAAAAACAATTAATGAGATATCAACGTTTATTATTACTCCAAAACCTTGACGCGTATCCTGATAGTGTTATTACCTCGATTCATTATCTAATTAAAGATTACTCTTCTGCTATTCACAAAGTCCAAACTTATTTAAGCTATCAAAAAGAACTGCAAGTGTTAAATGATTAATGACAAGGAATGTTACATGAAAAAGCCCTCTAGCTTATTCATTTTATCTAGTAAATGAGCTAGAGGGCTTTTGTTTGTTTTAGATTTTCATGATTCCGCCTGTGCTTGCCGATGTAACAAGTTTAGAGTAACGAGCAAGATACCCTTTTTTCACTTTTGGTTCAAAGCCTTTCCAATTAGCTTTACGAGCTTCCCAAACTTCAGGTGCCACTTCTACGTCCATGCGGCGCTCTTCAATATCAATTACGATATGATCTCCATTTTCAACAAATGCAAGTGGTCCACCTTCAGCAGCTTCTGGTGAAGCATGGCCAATTGATAAGCCACGTGATGCTCCAGAGAATCTTCCGTCTGTTAGTAAGGCTACTTTTGCCCCTAATCCCATTCCCATAATTTGAGAAGTAGGAGCTAACATTTCAGGCATTCCTGGTCCTCCTTTAGGTCCTTCATAACGAATGATAACTACGTCTCCGGCTTTGACTTTGCCGTTTGCAATGCCGTGAAGGGCTTCGTCTTGAGAATCGAATACTACAGCTGGGCCTTCATGACGTGTTATACCGTCTTGAACACCACCAGTTTTAATGATAGCACCATCTGGAGCCAAGTTACCAAATAAGACAGCTAGTCCACCTTTTTCTGTAAACGGCTTATCGATTGGATGAATAACATTGTAGTCTTGTACTTCACACCCCGCAATGTTTTCACCTAATGTTTTACCTGTAACGGTCATTGTATCTAAATGAAGTGCACCTGGCTTTTTCGCAAGCTCATTAAGTGCAGCAGATACACCACCTGCTTCGTGTAAATCTTCAATAAAGACATCAGATGCTGGTGCAAGCTTAGATAAATGTGGTACGCGTGCTGCTACTTCATTAATGCGTTCAAGCGGATAGTCGATTTCTGCTTCGTTCGCAAGCGCTAGCGTATGTAAAACAGTGTTTGTTGAACCACCTAGAGCCATATCAAGCGCAAATGCATTGTCAATTGCTTTTTCTGTTACGATATCACGTGGTTTTAAATCTAGCTTAATTAATTCCATTAACTGCTTCGCTGATTTTTTCACAAACTCTTTACGTTCAGGTGCAACAGCCAAGATTGTACCATTTCCAGGTAGCGCTAAGCCTAATGCTTCAGCTAAACAGTTCATTGAGTTAGCCGTGAACATCCCAGAACATGAACCACATGTCGGACAACCAAACTGTTCTAATTCTTGAAGTCCTTTGCCATCAATTTTCCCTGCTTGGTAAGCACCTACGCCTTCAAATACTGAAGATAACGAAATGCGTCGACCGTCGCTTGTTTGTCCGGCTTTCATCGGTCCGCCGCTTACAAAAATAGATGGGATATTTAAGCGTAAGGAAGCCATTAGCATTCCTGGCGTAATTTTATCACAGTTTGGAATACAAACCATTCCGTCAAACCAGTGTGCTGAAACAACTGTTTCTACTGAATCAGCTATGATTTCACGACTTGGAAGTGAGTAGCGCATACCGATATGTCCCATTGCAATCCCATCATCTACGCCGATTGTATTCATTTCAAACGGAACGCCGCCCGCTTCGCGAATAGCATCTTTTACAATTTTCCCGAACTCTTGCAAATGTACATGCCCAGGTACAATATCAATATATGAATTTACAACAGCGATAAACGGTTTATTAAAATCTTCTTCTTTTACTCCAGCAGCACGTAGTAAGCTTCTATGAGGTGCTCTGTCAAAACCTTTTTTGATCATGTTACTTCTTAATTCTGTCACAATAATTCCCTCCGTATTCGTAACGATCTAAAGAAATATAAATCTTTTAAATTATTTAACAATTTTTAATATAGATACTAATTTAACAAATTAACGTGTGCTTTGTAAAGGCTTATAACAAAATAAGCAGATTTTTATGTTGAAATAATAAAAAAACCTCGATGGTTTCGAAGAACCTCGAGGTTTTTAGGGATTATGCAAATACTGAAGTTAATACTGGAACAACTTGTTTTTTACGTGATACAACGCCTTTTAATAGCGCCATGTTGTTCACTAGCGGTACTCCATATGCTTGCTCTACTTTTGAAACTTCTGCGCCAAGTGCAATAGCAGTTGAATCACTGTTTAAGATATCTGTTACAACAAGTAAGAATAAGTCTAATTCTTTCGCTTGGATTGTTGCTGCAATTACTTCTTCAATTTCTGTTTTACGTTCAATCACATCATTTACATCCACTGCGTTTACTTGAGCAATTTCTACTTTGCTAGCGCCCATTGTAAATTCTTTTGCATCAAGTGAAATTAATTCAGCTGCTGTTTTGTCTCCAAGGTCTGCACCTGCTTTTAACATTGCTAGTCCATATTCTGCTGCATCTACACCAGCGATAGCTGCAAGCTCTTTTGCTGCTGCAACGTCTTGGTCTGTACAAGTTGGTGATTTAAACAATAGTGAATCAGAAATAATAGCTGATAACATTAACCCAGCAATATTTGGCTCGATTTCAACACCATTTTCTTTGTACATTTTGTTTAAAATTGTTGCTGTACAACCTACAGGCTCTGCACGATAGTATAGTGGATCTGCTGTTTCAAAGTTTGCAATACGGTGGTGATCAATTACTTCAAGTACGCGTACTTGGTCAATGTCTATTGCACTTTGTTGACGCTCGTTGTGGTCAACTAAAATAACTTCATTTACTTCTTTTGATACTTCAGCTACAAAGCGTGGTACTTCTGCGTTGAACTTCTCTAACGCAAATTGTGTTTCACCATTAATGTCCCCTAAACGTACAGGTTCTGCATTCACACCTAGCTTTGTTTTTAAATCCGCATAAGCAATTGCCGAGCAGATTGTATCTGTGTCTGGATTTTTATGTCCGAAAATAAATACTTTTTCCATAGAACTCTCTCTCCTTCTAACTATGTAAATAAAAGTCTTGTTCCTTTGACGTAAACTCTACGCGTTAGGAAGCAACATTGACATTTTAACACAAACTTTCCTGTTCGTTTTACTATTTATTGAAAAATTCTTTTCTTTAGATAAAATAATTCCTTTTTATTCGGTATGAATGGATGGAATTATTTTATGTGAGCGCTTTATTATTTGATTTCAATTTTAAATGCACTATCTTGCCACCTCTGATAAAGATAAAAAAGAATGGCCACAGCGGTCATAATTTAAAAAAGCTGGAATGCATTTACAGAGTGCATTTCATAAATCCCTAAACGTTGGAAAAATGGGCTCAATATATAAGCTTGAAATAAATCAAAGATGGCATTTAAGATAAAAAACGCCCAAAAGCCGGGATAAGTAAAATAAAAAATAAGAAGTGTACCCACAAAAAATACGCCAAATACAAACGGGGTCATATCCTCTAAGAAAAACAGCGTTTGGTTAACTTCCCACCAATCATAGCGTTTAGCCATTTCAAAGAAATCGTCAGCATAACAATCCCAAAAAGCCCAGCGAGAACATACCGCTTTATGCGATTGCTATCAAAGAAAAAGAATAACAGCCATGGTCCAATAAACAATCCTAACATTACAGTTTGTGTCACGCATATAGCCTCCTTTAATTACATTTTACTGTTAATGTGCGTAAAAGAGGCAATTATATGAATAACTATCAAAAAAAGAAAGCTAGCACGCATGCTAACTTTCTTTTTTTTAGGGGAGATTACACCACTTCTATTAAACGCTCTCTGTGGGTGCAGATTCTTTTAGATGGTGGTAAAAATCGTGTAACTGCGATTCATACTGAATTCTCAGCTTGTACTCACAGGGGGTAAATTCAACTAGATGAGACGCAAATAAATAACCAACCAATCGATGAAGTTCACCAGCATTCATTTCCACTCCAGCTATTTCGCATAACTTTCTTTGAATAACCTCTTCTAGTACACGCACTTTTTCATCATGTGATAAAAATAGCACCCCACCAACCCCTTATCTTTTCTAATGAAACATGTTCACCTTAAGTATAAAGTAAAAACCAGGAAAAAAGAACTGTTTCCCTGGTTTTTACTAACATTTTTATTGAATTATACCTACTTTACTTCTATACACCAATTAAAGTGATCTTCAACCATTCCACTTTGTATGCCTGTTAGCGTATCATACAATTTCTTTGTAACTTCTCCAGTTTTTCCACCATTGATACTCATACCTTCATTTTGCCAGAATAGCTCACCTACTGGAGAAATAACCGCTGCTGTTCCTGTTCCAAATGCTTCTTCTAATTTACCAGCTGCATAGGCTTCCTTAATCTCAGCAATTGAAATCTTGCGTTCTGAAACAGGGATACCCCAGTGCTTCAATAGCTCAATAACTGATTTGCGGGTGATACCTTCTAGAATACTACCGTTAATAGACGGAGTAATAACTTCACCATCTACTTTAAAAAAGATATTCATACTTCCTACTTCTTCAATATATTTGCGCTCTACGCCATCTAACCAAAGTACTTGAGAGTAACCTTTTGTACCAGACAGCTGCTGCGCTTTTAAGCTTGCCGCATAATTTCCGCCTGTTTTCGCACTACCTGTCCCTCCAGCTACAGAGCGGACAAATTCATTTTCAACCGCGATTCGTACCGGAGCAATGCCTTCTTTATAATAAGAAGCTACAGGCGATAAAATAATAATAAATTGATAACGATCAGATGGTGAAACGCCTAAATATGGTTCTGTTGAAATAATAAATGGACGAATATATAAAGACGTACCTTCAGCATTTGGAATCCAATCGCGGTCCACTTGAATTAGTGTTTTTAGCGCTTCTAACGCTAACTCTTCATCTAAGTGAGGAATACATAGACGATCATTTGATTTGTTTAATCGTTTGAAATTCTCATCGGGTCTAAATAATAATACCTGCTCTTTTTTTGTTACATATGCTTTTAAGCCTTCAAATACTGATTGACCATAATGGAAAATCATCGATGCTGGATCTAACGTAAGAGGCTGATAAGGAATAATTCTCGGATCATGCCAACCTTGACCTTCTGTGTAGTCCATAATGAACATATGGTCCGTGAATACTTTACCGAACGCCAATTCACTAGCGTTGGGTTTTTCTTTTTTTGTTTGAGTTAATGTTACATCAATATTGTACTTTGTCATGGTTGCTTCTCCTTGCTTTCTTGAATTTAAGGGTTATTTACCTTTATATAAATTCCATTGTACATCTAGATGGAAGATTGTCACAATAGGTAAAGATAAAAAATTCTAAATTTTTTATAAAAAGATTTTTTAACACTTATATTCCGATTTTCACACGCAGTTTATTATCCTGAATGGAAAACTGCTTAATCGTTCCAATTGGAATCAGTTTCACTTTATCAATTTCGTTCAGATCAATGTGGATTTGCCCATCTTTATAAGTCGTTACTGGAGGTTTATCAAATAGTCTCTTTTTAAGAAAATCGCGGTTGGTAGGTTTCATTTCATGAATTTGAAATAAAAGCACACGTCCGTTAGCTGAAGAAGGTTCCAACTTTATTTGAAAGGGAATCTTTAACAAATATTTATGAACACTACCTTTTACTTCAATGATATTTTCTTGAAAAATGATACTTAAATTCTGAATTTGATCTTGTTTCTTTAACTGTCTCTGAAACAAGCGCATAAGCATAGCAGCTGAGATAGGTACTGTAATTCCCCCATCCGCTAGCTTTTCTTTTGCTTTAAGCGTTCTCTCGTCATTTGCTACCTGTTGAAATTTGCGTTGTATCCATTCTTTCATGATGCACCTCCATAGTTTAATAACGTCTTGTAATAGTGTATGAGTAGAGAGCTTATTCATTTTCATAAAATTATCATGCTCTTTTATGTGTCACAAAACATACCACCGGGTTATTTTTTTGGAAAAATAGCGAAAAAAAACTTATATTTTTTAGTTACATTCACTAATGACAGAATATTCAAAACGGATTAAGATGGTATCAACACCTATTAATGTTACATTTTATAACATCAATTGTGATATAATGAAAGGAGATTTTGTATGAAGAAAACACAAAATCCATTAGCACTTACTTCATTAGGCTTGCAACACGTACTTGCGATGTATGCTGGAGCTATCCTTGTTCCGTTAACCGTGGGGCGCGCTTTGCATTTAAGCGCACATGAACTCGCCTATTTAGTTGCAATTGATTTACTAACATGCGGCATTGCTACCTTATTGCAAGCTTGGAACAACCGCTGGTTTGGAATCGGATTACCGGTTGTACTCGGAAGCTCGTTTGTTGCGGTTACACCAATGATAGCAATTGGCTCGCAGTATGGAATTAACGCAGTATACGGCGCTATTATTGCAGCGGGACTGTTTATCGTTTTATTCGCTAACTTTTTCGGTAAAATCGTTAAACTTTTCCCACCGGTTGTAACAGGGACAGTCGTGACGATGATTGGCTTGTCACTTGTGCCATCAGCCGTTCGAAACATGGGTGGTGGTGTTGGCAGTGAAGAGTTTGGATCCGTAGAAAATTTAGCATTAGCTTTTGGCGTTCTCGCTTTCATTTTATTTTTAAATCGTTTTTTCACAGGTTTTCTACGAGCATTGTCCGTACTTCTGGGCATTGTAGTAGGAACAATTGTTGCAGCGTTTATGGGCATGGTTAATTTATCAAGTGTAAAAGAAGCCTCCTGGCTACATATTCCTACTCCATTTTATTTTGGTGCACCCACATTTGAAATTGGACCTATCCTGACTATGATACTAGTTGGTGTGGTAATCATAATTGAATCTACGGGTGTTTTTCTCGCACTAAGCAAAGTCTGCGAGCGTGACTTAAACGATCAAGATTTTATTAAAGGTTATCGTGCTGAAGGGTTAGCTATTATGCTAGGCGGTATTTTTAACGCTTTTCCTTACAATACGTTTGCTCAAAACGTTGGACTTGTTCAACTCTCAAGAGTAAAGACAAGAAATGTCGTAGTGGTAGCAGGAGTCATTTTGATTACGTTAGGTCTTATTCCTAAAATTGCTGAATTAACAACAGTTGTTCCTACTCCCGTACTCGGTGGTGCTATGATTGTATTATTCGGAATGGTTATTTCATCAGGAATTAAAATGCTGAGCAACGTTGATTTTTCTAATCAAAGTAATTTATTAATCATTGCCTGTTCATTATCACTTGGATTAGGGGTAACGGTCGTACCTGATTTATTCGCCCAGCTCCCAGCTGGACTTAAGATTATTGTAAGTGATGGTATTATTACAGGAAGCATTGCTGCTATTTTACTAAACATATTCTTTCGTTCTAGCGAAACTACGAATAGGCCTATCGTGACGTTCAAAAAAATTGATTATTCAGAATCAAAATAATGAGGTGCTAACATGATGAAGCAAACGATTCACGAAGTAAATGAATTACCTGAGCAAACATTTATTGGATTATTTCAAGATATCTATGAACATTCTTCTTGGATTGTAAAAAAAGTTGCTCCACTCCGGCCGTTTAGTTCTCTCCAAGAATTTCATCACCGAACAATCAGAGTTATTGATGAAGCTTCTAATCAAAGAAAATTAGACTTACTACAAGCTCACCCAAATCTAGGAGCTAAAATCGCCATGACGACTCACTCTATAAATGAGCAAACGGGCGCCGGTTTAACCTCTCTTACAGCGGAAGAGTATGAACATTTCACAAACGCAAACAAGACCTATATGAATCGCTTCGGTTTCCCTTTTATCGTTGCTGTAAGAGGAAAAACGAAAAGCACAATCTATCAAAGCTTAATTAATCGACTACAAAACGATAAAAAAACAGAGTTTACAACAGCGTTAGCTGAAGTATATAAGATTGCTTATTTTCGATTGGTAGACAAAATAAAAACTGAGGAGCGTGTTACAATGACGAATCAATCAAATCGCCAAATGTATTATGGAAAAGGAGATGTATTTGCTTATCGTACGTATTTAAAACCACTTAAAGGTGTGAAGGTCATTCCAGAATCCGAATTCAGTGGCCGAAATAACATCGTATTTGGCGTCAATGTAAAAGTGGCAATAGGAGGAAGTCAGTTTTTATCTTCGTTTATAGAAGGTGATAATAGTCTTGTTGTTGCAACAGACTCTATGAAAAATTTTATTCAGCGTCATTTAGGCAGCTATGATGGTTCAACAATCGAAGGCTTCTTAAAATATGTTGCTGAAGCATTTTTAGATAAATATCCTCAAATGGAAACAGTTCAATTAACTGGAGACGAAGTTCCATTTGAAGCCACAAACGGTATGGTAGGCAATACGCTAACTGAAAGCAAGCTTGTTTACAAAAGATCTCGAAATGAATATGCTCAAGCTGGTATTAAAATAGAACGAACGGTCCAAGGTCAACAAATTACTGAGCAATATAGTAAACTAAAAGATTTACAGCTAATTAAAGTAGAGGGAAATTCATTTGTCGGGTTTGTTCGAGATGAATATACAACGTTACCCGAAGACTCTAATCGCCCACTTTTTGTTTATTTAAATATCGGATGGACATACACTCAACCAGAAGACGCAATAGGTGATGCCCCTCTTTCTTATGTAGCAGCGGAACAAGTAAAAGACATCGCATGCTCAGTGTTTAACGAGACTGAAACACCATCTATTCAAAATTTAATTTATCTAATCGGCATTCGCGTGCTCGAACGCTTCCCTCAACTAAAAGATGTCACGTTTGAGTCACAAAATCACACGTGGGATGCAGTCGTTGAAGATATTCCAAACTCTGATGGCAAAGTGTATACTGAACCAAAGCCACCGTTTGGTTTCCAAGTCTTCACGGTAACACAGGAGGATGTCAAAATAGCTGTTACATCCGCACTTGAGGAGTCAAATTAACATGACCACGCTTTCGACTCATGTTTTAGATTTAGCAAATGGAAAACCAGCTAAAGGGATAGCTGTTTCACTCTACAAACTTCAAGACGATAATGAACGGTTGTGGATTGGAGATACAATTACAAACGAAGGCGGACGAATTGACCAACCTTTTTTTAGTAACGAAACGTTCACCCCAGGCGAGTATGAGCTTTTATTTGATATCGAACCTTACTTTATAAGAGAATCAGTTCAAACGAGCACGCCTGCTTTTTTAACAAAAGTAGCGGTTAGGATTGGGCTTTCAGAAGCATTTGAGCATTATCATGTCCCTCTTCTTGTTTCTCCATGGGGATATCAAATCTACCGAGGTAGTTAAACAAAAAGGAGCAGCGTAGACTGCTCCTTTTTGTTTAAACTTATTCAACATCTAATAATTTACTCATGATGTATTCGTCTACATATTGCCCATTAATTCGCAGCGAATGCTTTTTTGTGCCTTCAATTTGAAACCCGATTTTTTTATACAAATGAATTGCAATTACATTTTCAACTACAACTGTTAGCTCAAGGCGGTGAATTTGCTGTTCTTTTGCCCATTCTTCAAGCTGTTGAAACAACTGCAAACCAATACCCATTCCTCGATAGTCTTTTAAGATTCCCATCGACACATACGCGATATGGGCACTTCGGTTCACCACTCCACCTACAGCCTGTAAGTAACCAACCAGTTCACCCTCTACTTCTGCTACTAAAAGCGTAGAGTTTCGCTGTTGTTTCATCATTTCAATTTGCTTTTCCTGTTGCTCTGAACTTAGCTTTCGTTCGTTTTCTTCAAAAAGCATATACTGACTTTCAGTTTCTACTTGCTTAATCATCTCAACAAATTGAGGCGCATCAGTCATCTCTATTTCACGTATCACAATTGACTCCCCTTTTTTCTATCTAGCATTTATTTTAAAGGAATATGAAAAGTAACGCTATTGTCTTGCTTCGAATGACTCATGTGAAGAATGTACAAAAAGACGCCCAATTGGGCGTCTTTGATGCGTTTTGAGGCGAGGACCGTATGACCACATTCATACGTTTAGCAAAAGCATATCCTTCGACTTACACAAATTAGCTCATCGCTTCTTTACTATAGCACGGTCAAAGCGAAACAGCAAGCTTTTTTTAATTCTTTCGTCATTTTTCGTTCTAAACTTCAGAGAACTTCATATGTATGCTACAAAAGGATAAGGACGTGATACTTATGCTTCTAGCGAACCCTCCTCGTTTTTTTGGTCACTCGCTCGCCATAATCAGATGATAGAGTGCCCAAGAAAATATGCTTATCAGTACTATTTTTCCCATCATGGTTGGCTTTCTTCTTCTACTGAACTTGCAAAACAAGCCTATCGCTTAAAGAAAATAGTTACTTTGCCGCTATTAGTGGGACAAGCAGTCAAGCAAGCTATTCGGAATTATTCCTTTACCACAAACACAGAATCAATCGAAGAGCACATGACTGCAATGCGTAATTTCATTGATCAAGAACTGCGTCGTGCTTATTTGCAAACACGAGATCATGGCGACGATTGGTATCATGAACCGAACGTGTACACCATGATGCTCGAATACTACCAAAAAGGTTATTTAGCAGATTATGAAATTCAACAAACAAAAACGTCTATCGAGAGGTGTGTAACCAAAGCCACTAAGCGCTTTTCCGATGAAACAAAGTACTCGCTGTAAACAATGTGTCTACCAAGAGCTCTGTGAAAAAACAGATTAAACGATTATTCTTGATTTAAAAACTCATGTAATTCACTCAGCCTCTTAATCTCATGAAACGGTACAACTTTATCCGCTTTTTTGTCATCACGATTCACCCAGACAGAGCGTATCCCAGCTCGAGAAGCGCCAAGAATGTCCGTCATTAAATTATCACCAACCATAATCACTTCATCTTTTGATAAGTTTAACAAAGATAAAGCATGATCAAAAATCGACGGATCCGGCTTCCCTCTTCCAAATGCTCCAGAGATGACAATCTCATCGAAATAAGGAACAATTTCTGGCGTAATCTCTAGTTTTATATTCTGAAGTTGAGGCGACCCGTTTGTTAATAGCAACAGCTTATAGTTTGATTGTAGTTCATTTAACACATCAAACGTATCTTCATATACGAACGGATTACGGCGACGCTCTTTAGGGAATCGCTCTGCAAGCTCTGCACCAAATGCTTCGTCATCAATTCCAAGTGACTTTAATCCTTGCGTCCACGCATCCTTGCGATAGATTGGTACAATTTGTTTCATTTTTTGGAAGTTCTCATGTTCATCATGGAAATCTCCCCATAGCCCTTCAAATGGATTAATACCAATCATTTTTGTAAACTCGTACGTTTCGTATGTAGCATAAAGTGAAGAAGCCGCTTCGCGTACAGCTGCTTCTAACTCAATAGGATCAACATCATATTTTTCACTCGCGTACTCACACGTTGCACGGAACGCTTCCGCAACGCTTTTTTTATCCCATAACAACGTATCATCTAAGTCGAAAAAAATTGCTTTGATGTTCATTTTACCAGTACTCATTCAGACACCTCTTTTATTTATTGAAAAAGTTGAACTATTCTAACACTAGATTACCTTGTTCAATTAAAGAAGTCTAGCTAAATTCGAACTCTACCTAAATGATAGCGTTATCATTTTAAAAAACCTTAGTTAGAATGTAACTGAGAGAGTAGAATGTGATATGATGAAAAGACTGAGTATGTACTTGGAGGTAAATAAATGAAATCAATGGAAGAAATGTACGGTTTTACGACTGCGAAGGTTGGAAAGCGCCTGAGTAGGCTGGTAGCTAGTTTTCTAAGACCCTACGACATAACGCCTGAACAATGGACGGTATTAAAAAAGGTATCAGAATCTGATCGAATTACTCAAAAGCAGCTAGCGATAAAAGCAGATAAAGATCAAGCTACACTCACAAAAATTTTAGATTTGTTAGAAAAAAGCGGTCACTTACAGCGTATTAGAAATCCTGAAGATCGCCGCTCTTACTATATTCAACAAACAGAAAAAGGAATGGCTTTGCAAGAGGAAATAACAGGTCCGATTGAAGACCTTTTTAAAATGCTAACAGCGGAAATTGATGAAGCCGATTTAGCTGCTTATTTTAACGTACTTCAACAATTAGAAAAAAAAGCAGAATCTCTTCAAGAAGAGATTGGACATACATAAAGCAGGCATTTCACTTAAAGCGCCTGCTTTAAATACATCTTGCCATTTTTAGCACATCTTCAATTTGTCTCAGCGTTTCCATTGCTTCTTCATCTAGTGCCGTAAACTTAAACGCAATTGACTCGGCCTCTGCGTTAACGAAGGGTTCTTTGTTAGTATCCTTTCGAAACGCTGTAATGTTTTCAAGTAAATATTTAAATGGTGATGTTAAGTTACTTCTTCGAAAGCGTAAACTCACCGTTGAAGGCGTTCGTTTTTGCAACTCATTACTACCTTCGTATTGAATAGCTCCTATGTACCGATCTCCCGCTTCTCTTGATTCTTTATTCCGGTATAGCTGTACAGTTTGTGTCGTGCCGTGCCAATCAATGTACAACCCTGCGCTTTCACATAAATCATGAATGTAATGAAAAATTTCGGTCACTTCTCCGAAATGATGTTGAAGCGGATGCTTAACACCCATTGCACTTCGCCTCCCTTTTTTAGACCATTATATTTGATGAATGAAGGGTTTATTCGAAAAAAGAAGCGAAATGAGAGAGTTTCATTTTATAAGTTTACATAATATAGTTATAGGAATCTAACGATAACCGGAATTTCGAAATGCATCATAAACCGTATCTTCTTGTAATTTTTCTAGGTAAATATTAGTCGTTGCAATGGAGGCGTGTCCAACTACTTGTTTCACCACCGATAATGGTACGTCATTCGCTAAGCTGTTCGTAATGAACGTATGACGAAACCAGTGTGGTGAAATAGACGAATTACCTTGAATCGCATAAACCGCTGTTTTGATGAGCCGATAAAGTGTTGTATACGATAATCTTTTTTTGACTCCTGTTTTGACAAATGGTTTAAGTTGAAAGAAAAGCGGCGTTTCATCCGACGGATTCAGCATCGTCGATTCTCCTAAACTTTCTCGGTAGTGAAATAGAGCATTTTGAACGTCTTTAAATACTGGAATTGTTCGCTCTTTTTTTCCTTTTCCGAACACATCTACTAACATATTGCCACGACGATCTTCACGAAAGCTTCCCCAATTCAAGCTTAATACTTCACTAGACCTCATTCCGCTTAAATATAAAAGCATACCGATTAAGCGATTTCGTGCTTGGTACTCTTCTTTTAGCATGGAATGTTTTACCGTATCTTCAAGCGCTTTTACAATGAGCTCAGCTTCTCTTGTGCTTAACTCTCTGTATTCCGTTCGATTAACCTGTTTCTTTTCGCTATAATGTCCTTTTGAAACAGTAGGCTTTTCGATCCATGTTGTATAGAGCGCACTATAAAAATGGGTTTCATGACCAAACGTGAGCATCCTTCTGAAAAACTCTAGTTTTCTTGCTGCGCTTCTTTTGGCATAGGTTTGATTCATCCAATGATTAAATGCCTTCACTTCCATAAACCCAATCTCTTTTAAGGAAACGTCTAACTCTTTAAAAAAAGTCAAAACTGTTTTTAAATCTTGATTGTACGCTCGAATGGTATGCGGAGATAGCTCAGGTTTTATCATTTTAATTTTCATAAAAAGCTCAACAAACGTTCCATCGTCTGTATGACCCAACGATAGATTTTGGTTTTCATCTAGTAGATTTCCCCACTGTTCTTTTAATTGCCGAAATGACAGAGAGGATTGACTTTGTATCAATACGTTGTCATTTTTCATCATTTCCACCTTCTTTTAACTAATATCTTTTATAAGCTTCAAAATCTACCCTAAGGCGTTTTTTACATCTTGAATGTATTGGTATTAAAATCAATTTAAAACGAAAAATAAACCTATTTAAAGAGGTCGTTTTTTTTAACGACTCAATAATCGTGTAAAAATATGTAATTTATTAGCGGTTTTTCCGTTTTTTCTTTACTTTATCATACTAACGCAAGATAAGAAAGAGTTATCTTGCGTTAGTATAGTAAAGTATTTTCTTATAAAAAAGCTCAGGTAGACTCTGAGCTTTCAATAAGATTCTAACTGAGTAATGACGAGCTTTTCATTTTCATGTACGATTGTGTACACTCGGTAATACTCTTTTTCTTCTGTATGTTCATTAATGGTAATGTTCATAACTTCTTTCGTTTTTACTTCGTAGCTATTTGCTTCTTTAGACGTCCATTCTAAAACTTCAACCGTTGCAAGATCTTCTCGTATTGTTCGATCATAGAGTGTTTTGACAAGCTGCTGTTGTTCGCTAAACAACGTGCTATCTTTTTCAAAATAATGTTGAATGCGATCAAACTCATTAAGATTAATTGCTTCTGTTAAATCACGTAAATACGTTTCCGTAAACGAACGAACAACCGAAGCGTCTACTTCTGTAACCTTGTTCAAATCTACATCATTATCTTCCAAAGGCAAAGTTACTGGCACATCCTCTTGAACTTCATTAATCCGCTCTGAACTCTTTGCCAAAACACCAAATTCTCCAGAATCATCTTTAAATAGTAAGATTTTTTCTTGATTACCATGTTCATCTTCAATAGTCGTTTCTTTGTTAAACGAAACTGCTTCGTTAGGCGTTATTTTTTTCAGATATTCTAAATACTCATCTGACGAAATATCTAACGGTTTTTGACGATACGTCATTTCGTCCCATTCATTTAACTTCCAACCATCTTTTCCGTATTTCATATTCAAGTAAATAGTTGTACCTCCGTTCCCTTTTTCGTCCAGTGGCTGAATAGCTGAGATTGAAAATTGACCGGGGCGGTTGTTAATCACTTTAAAACGTACGGTTGTCGCTAGATTTGGAATAGACTGCTCATCACATTGACAGTAATAAGAAGTGGCGATTGTTTTTAGTTTCGTAGCAACTAATGAACTCGTAGCAAATTCTTTGAGCCTAGGGCTTAGCAATTGAAAATCTGCTGGTTTCTCTTCACTGTCCCATCCCTCTTGTTTACCTAAGATATCAAATGTTTGGATAACATTCTTCAACGAATCTGTAGCAAGCTGTTTGGCTTCTTCATTTGTCACAACGGGAAGAGAAGAACTCTTTTGTGTCTCATTAGCAGACTCATCGACATCAACCAGAACGGTAGCTTCTGATTCAGGCTCTTTTGGTGTCGGAGCCGGAGCAGACTTTGTCTCACTACATGCTGACAGCACAAGCCACAGGGAACAAATTATGGCCACCATATATAGATTTCCCATTTGAATCCCCCTTTTTTCTTTTATCTTGTTTAACTTTCAAACGTGGACAGCTCAAATGCGCCTGCAGGAATCGTCCATTTAGACTCAGAAGCCTTTTCTAAATGATGAATAACAAAAAGAGAATTTGCTTTTAGGGTCACGACAATTGTTCCTTTATTTCCATTATTGTCCGTATCGTAATGAATAACAGCTTGATTATGTTTAAAAATTATGTTTTCTGCTTCTACTGTAGCTACTTCTACTGAATTTGGTGGCTTATAGGCATGAATCTTCACCGTAGCCTCTGAGCTAGAAGAAGCATAAAACTCTACGATTGGAGCACCTTTTAAGTCAGAATTGGCAGTGGACCATTTACCGTTATATTCATTTAAGCTAGCTGCTCTTGTAATAGCTGGTGCATTTGACTTCGTTTCTTCTGCTTTATCCATTGTATACGGCTCTACGCTTTTAATTCGCAATGTACCTTGATCGCTTATTAGCGTATACAATTGATTAATACTCTTTGTATAATCCTTTTTATTAGGTTGATGGATGGTGACCTCTTCAAACGTTTGTAAATTTATTTGATTTTTCTCAGCTTCATACCAGTTCACAACTTGAAACGTCTTTAGTTCTTGACGAATTCCTTGCTCCGAAAAATTATCAATTTTCATTACTTGCTGTTTATAAAACTCACTATCTTCTATTATATATGTCTGAATTGACTTAGCTGATTTATGAAGGATTCCATCATGTAAAGCCTTGAAGTAGCTATTCATAAACTGCGAGATTATTTTTTCATCTATTGTATCTGAAATATCATATCTGTACTGGTTTTCAACAACATCTTTCTTTGCTTCTTGATCATGACTTTCTATCTCTCCTGCAATCATCAAGTCCGTATCGACTTCAGTTGCTTTTTGAGCTTTTTGCTGACATCCTGCGAGTAAAAGGGATGTTGCAATCGTCATGTAAAGGAGATTACGTTTGTTCATTAACATGATTCCTTCCTACAAAAAATGGTATGTATATTCTTCCAACAAACAGACCTAGTATACCATTCTACAAAAAAACCCTCAACCCTTTCATAAAAAGAACAAAAACACTGAAAACATGTAAATTGGTTTAAAAACGCAAAAAACCTATAGGATGTTACTCCTATAGGTTTCATTCCTTTTATTTATGATGCGCGATTTAATACCACTCTTGCAGCAGACGGAATTAATACGGCTAAAATGATTAGGCAAGCAATCATGGATCCCACCATTGCTAGTCCGTTCATCGTAAATGAATACCATAATGCAGATACTCCTTTTGGTGCATAAGAGCCCCAAAAAATAATCCCTGCAACAAAGTGCCAAAAATAGCGAGCAACGCTGCCGATAACAATTGCTAAAATAATAAATGTAAATGCTTTTGTTCGATTGTTAGTAGCTAAGTTCTGCTTAATAGCACCAGACAATAGCCCTGCTAGACCAATGAATGCAAATGCAATAAAATATTCGATAAATGCTTGTAGAGGTGTTAATACATAAGCAGTACCCGTGACAACTTGTAGCAATCCCCACAAAAATCCAGCTACCACGCCTGATTTAAATCCCCATCGAAAGCAAATAATGAAGATTGGTACCATGGAAAATGATATGGACACGGCAGGTGCAATTGTAATTGATGGCAATATATCAATTATCATTGCTAGAGCTGCAAAGATTGCCACTTCAATTTTCGCTTGTAAAGACATTCCTTTGTTCATCGTCTTTTCACTCCTGTTGTAAAATCATTAGTATTCAACGACAAACACAGGAGGCAGCACAAGCTGCACGCTCCACACTCCCTACGCTAGCATTAACTAACAGGTTCAAAGGGTCAGAACAATTGGTTCACTCTCAGCCATTCAGGCTCCCCCTGTGGTACGTTGATATGTATTATTAGAACGCTTTCTATTATAACATAATTCTCAAACAAGATACTATTTAATTTCACTTAAAGAATCAGTTGATAAAACAGAACATCTTGCCATTGATTGAACTTCCATCCTACTTCTTTAAATTCCCCACAAAAGGTAAATCCAAACTGTTCATGCATTTTAATACTTTTATCGTTTCCTTTTGTAATACCAGAAATAACAACGTGATGATTTAACTCTTTTGCTTGTACTAGAATAGCTTCCATTAACCTTTTACCAATTCCAAATCCTTGGTGAGCTTCATCTACATAAACGGAGAGTTCAACTGTTCGAATATATGCTTCTTTATCACGGTAGGAAGACAAAGATGCGTATCCAGCTACTTCACCATTTCGTTCAGCAACAAGCAGTGGAAACAGTTGACTTTGGTCGTGAGATTCAAACCAGCTTTTACGTTGCCCAATTGTTACAGGAGTTAAGTCAAATGTTGCTGCGCTTTGGCGTACTGACTGATTATAAATAGCCACCATTGTAGGTAAGTCTTCTGCTAAAGCTTTTCTAATTACTGTCATGATGTATCGTGCTCCTTTTTCAAAATGATGTTTCTATTGTACTTGTTTTTGTCAGAATAATCTACACAAAAAACCTGATGCAAAAGCATCAGGCCTCATTTTATATATTGATAGGATTGCAGTACGCGTAGGGCTTCGGATGTTGAAGTAACCGTTGCAAATTCATTGTGAAGAGATGATAAGCTTAAGCGATGAACATCTTCTGCTGCAAAAGTTGTTTCACCGTCATATGATAACAGATTGAAACACGCAGTTGCATCGTGGATGACGTAAGTGCGATAACCTAAGTTTCCTGCCATGCGTGCCGTTGTAGAGACGCAATGGTTCGTTGTTAAACCTACTAGTATAAGCGTATCGTATCCGTTTTCCTTCAGATAGTTATCCAGTTCTGTTCCTATAAAACAGCTATTTTTATGCTTTCGAATTAAGTATTCATCACCAACAGGACCGAAACCTTCTTTGAAACGGAATCCTTCCGTCCCTGGAAAAAGAGGAGATGTTTCGCTTTTTGAAGCATGCTGGACATGAATAACCGGAAACTGCTGTCTCCTCCAAGCTTGTAAAAGAGTGAGCATATTATCTTCTGCATGAATATTATTACGAGTTCCCCAAGCATCTTGTTCAAAACCTTTTTGTACATCTATTATGATTAAAACAGGGTTTGATTGAATCATTCCAGTCATCAACTTCTTTCATCAAAATTTTAAAATGGAGATTACATACGTACAACCATTCACATCAGCTTTTGACGCATGCTTTGTGTGTTTTGGTAAATAAATACGATCTCCCGCTTCGCACCGAGTTGTTTCTCCCTCAACTGTAAAATAAATAGATCCTTTAATAATATGAAGAATCTCGTCGGTAGGGTGAGTATGACTTGGGTGTTCCTGCCCTGCAACATCATGTTGAACCTCTACATAACCGGTATGTTTTGGAAGTAGTTCATGTATAACTTCTTCAAGACCACCGCCAATTCCTTTTTTAATAAAGGCTTTTTTTAACTCCATCTCTTTCACTCCTTTTTAGCTTGAATGGACATTCTGTTGGGAACGAGTTGTTAACATCTCGCAAGAAGTACTGCTTCCATTCATGATTTTCTTGATCTCCATACCATCCTAGATGAGGATGCGCTTCAACTTTGTCGTAATCTTCAAGTCGATTCCGAACCGTTTTTTGAACTTGCTGTCCCATTTTTGTATGAGGAGTCATTCCCTCAAACACCCATCTAGGCTGAAATGTAATTATGAAACTGCTGCTCTTTCGGCTTTTTCGTAATTCATGTACAGGCGTATTACAGACAACAAATATTGGCTCACCTTCAAAACAAAACTCCCATAGAGGATCGTTAGGGTTTTTGGGGATTTCTTCGGGCCAAGGCTTTCCATCAATTCGATGTAAAAATGTGAGCGTATCCCAAAACATCGTTTCATACTGAGTCATCGTACGTTTTTTATGTTCAGGCTCAAAGAACACAACAAATGATGTATAGCGACCTAATGTGCGAAAGCATGCCATATATTCTTTAAGTGCATCTGCACAGAGCCTGATATCTTTATAATTATATGGTGAAGACACAAACGCAAAGCGCAGCAAATCTTTTTTTAATCCCTCTACTCCTAAAATGCAGGGGAAAGGGTTCTCTTCAGAAAGCATGTCTTGACTAAAATCACTAAAAACCGCTTTTCCCCATTCAGGAACAATAGGCGAATCCATAATTTCCTTGCTATTGAATAGCTTTTTATTTCTCATTAAAACCCTCCTTACAGATTTCCACCATATATTTTCATTAGAAATAGGGACGCTTTATATTCGTTTTCCTTGTATTTTCCAAATTCACAAACGACCGGAATAGGAAATAAGTAAACTTTTAGAAAGAAAGGCTTTTGGTAGGAATTCCACCGATTTGCCTATAGAAGACCGTTTATCACCATAATTTTATATCCTCGTTGCAGTCAATCTCTTTTCGCAGCAGAATAAACAATGTCTTTTAAGGTTTCAGTAAACTTTTTTTGTTCATCGTAAAAAAGGCCGTGACCGCTCTTTTCAAAAGGAATTAACGTTGAACCCTCAATTCCTTTATGCATGGCTTCAGCTAAAGGAAACGGACAAATTTGATCTTTCTTTCCGTGTAAAATATACGCTTTTACAAAAATTTGACTCAAGTCTTCACGGAGATCTTCATCACGCAGTGACTTTGCTGTTTTAATCGTTCCGTGACCCGAAGCTTCTAGACCTAGTAATTGAAACCAATCTCTAAAAGAAGAGCTAATTTTTGAATTAAAAAATTTCTGGCCAAAATCGGCGAGCATAGCTGGTCGATCTTGATACGTCGCTTGAATGATGCTATCTACTTCTCCCTTAGAAAGTCCATAAGGAAAATCGTCTCTTTTAATAAAGCTAGGGACAGCTGCACCAGCTAGAATCAGTTTGTTCACACCAAACCCTAAATGTCTACTCATATACCGCAGGGCAATTGCTCCTCCCATTGAAAAACCAACTAACGTTAGAGCTGAAAGTTGTAAGGCGTGAATAACTGCTCGAACATCGTCGGCTAATGAGTTATATGTATAGCCTTTGAACGGTCGACTTGATTTTCCAAACCCGCGTAAATCTATTGCAATGCAGCGAATCCCATGTTTCGGAAGCTCATTAAACTGATATTCAAACATTGTATGATTAACTGGCCAGCCGTGAAGAAACAGTATAGGCATTCCACTTCCAATGTCTTCAACATATATTTTCGTACCCTTTTGATCAACGGTAAGGTAATATCCCATAAAAATACACTTCCTTTCATTATGCCTACTTTATTTTTATGTTGATATTCTCTGTTCATGTTGATATTTTCTTAGCTGCTATTTTTTATTTATATTGATTATTTAGAACATAGTTTATATAGAATTTATATAAACTAAAAAGAACGCTGCAAAACAGCGCTCTTTTTAGTTTATTATTTTGTTTTTTTTTCAATCCACATATCAATAACGTCCCCGGATTCCGCTTGATCGATTGCAAATGAACCGTTGCTATAGCGATCGCTTGGTCGCATTGACGCTGGATCAATGCGCTCTGTTTGATTTTTCTCAGACTGTATCACAACCTCATCTTCCTTCGTGACAATCTTCACTTTTGTAATTTGATGAGGATTTGCTTTTAATTCACGAACCATTACTAATCCACGTTTCGCTCGAGATGACTGCTCAAATTCTGTCATTTTTGTTTTCTTAATAGCACCTCGGTGCGTTGTAATAAATAAATCTGTTTCCTTCACTTTTTCTTCACTAAAAACAGCTCCGCTAACGACATAATCATTTTCTTTCAAATTGATTCCTTTTACACCTGCAGCGCGCGTTCCAACAACATTGACTTCCTCTTCAGCAAACCATAAGCCGTATCCTTGGCGAGTGGCAATAAAGACCTGCTGCTTGCCATTTGTTACGTACACATCAACTACTTCGTCATTACCTTTTACATTCACAGCGACTAGAGCTTTAGAATAACGTTGCGCCTTATACTGTAGCAACTCAGATTTTTTAATCATGCCGTTTTTCGTAAAGAATAATAAATAGTAATCTTCTTTAAACTCTTTAATTGGAATGGCTTTCACAATATGGTCGTCTTTATCAATTGGAACAATGTTCATGATATGCTGCCCCATATCCTTCCATCTAATATCAGGAAGTTCATGTACAGGGAGATATAAATAGTTTCCTTTTCTTGTGAAAATTAAGAGCGTTTCTGTTGTATTAATTTCTAACTTTGAAAGAATCCGATCCGTGTCCTTCATACCAAAATCCTGCCCATTCGAAGCTGAATATGAGCGTAAGCTTGTGCGTTTGACATAGCCATCCTTTGTGACCGTCACAATGACATCTTCAGAAGGAACCATAACTTCTAGGTTAATTTTAATTTCTTCAATCTCCGCTTCAATCTTTGCGCGGCGCTCGTCACCATACTGCTTTTTCACGCGGCGAAGATCTTTTTTAATAACGTTAAAAAGCTTTTTTTCACTTGCTAGAATGGCCTCTAGCTCTGTAATCTTTTCTGTAAGCTCTTTTGACTCCTGTTCTAACGCTGTAATATCAGTATTTGTTAAGCGATATAGCTGTAAGGAAACGATTGCTTCTGCCTGCTTTTCTGTAAAGTCAAATTGCGTGATTAAGTTATCTTTCGCATTTCGCTTGTCTTTTGACGCTCGAATGGTGGCAATTACTTCATCTAAGATGGATAAAGCTTTAATTAAACCTGCAACAATGTGTTCGCGTTCCTTCGCTTTTGTTAATTCATATTTCGACCGATTGGTTACGACTTCACGCTGGTGCTCAATATAAGCATCCAAAATGCTTGGTAGATTCATTAACTTCGGTCGTTTCTTTGAAATAGCTACCATATTAAAGCTGTAAGGCACTTGTAAATCAGTATTTTTATATAAATAGTGTAAGACACCTTGTGCATTAGCATCTTTCTTTAATTCAATGACAATTCGCAGACCTGTGCGATCGGTTTCATCACGAACTTCTGCAATGCCTTCTACTTTGCGATCAATGCGAAGCTCATCCATTTTTTTAACAAGGTTTGCTTTATTCACCTCAAACGGAATTTCTGTAATCACAATTTGTTGCTTTCCGCCGCGCACATCTTCAATTTCTGCTTTTCCGCGAATGATTATTTTCCCTTTACCTGTTTCGTAAGCTTTTTTGATTCCATCAATGCCTTGTATAATACCCCCAGTTGGAAAATCTGGACCATTAATGACGGTCATTAGCTCCTCCACTGAGCTTGATGGGTTATCAATTCGCATAATCGTTGCGTCAATGACTTCTCCAAGATGGTGAGGTGGAATTTCAGTAGCATACCCGGCAGAAATTCCAGTTGAGCCATTTACAAGTAGACTCGGGAACATGGCTGGGAGCACCGTCGGCTCTTCGCTAGTGTCGTCAAAGTTAGGAACAAACTCTACCGTTTGTTTGTCAATATCACGTAATAACTCAGATGCTATTGCTGATAAACGTGCTTCCGTATAACGCATTGCTGCCGGTGGATCACCGTCAATACTACCGTTGTTCCCGTGCATTTCAACAAGTACGTTTCGTACTTTCCAATCTTGACTCATACGCACCATCGCATCATAAACCGAGGAATCTCCATGCGGGTGATAGTTACCGATTACGTTACCAACTGTCTTTGCTGATTTACGAAACCCTTTTTCAGCCGTGTTTCCTTCCACATGCATTGCATACAAGATGCGGCGCTGTACCGGCTTTAATCCGTCTCTTGCATCGGGTAGCGCGCGCTCTTGAATAATATATTTACTATATCGTCCAAAGCGGTCGCCAATTACATCCTCAAGAGGTAAATCTAAAAATCGTTCTGTTTGTGTCATTGTACATCCTCCTCTGAGACCGTTACTACATTTTCGTTATCTAAAATATTTGGATCTTCTTCTAGTCCAAACGCTACGTTACTTTCAATCCATTTTCGTCTTGGTTCTACCTTATCCCCCATTAGCGTAGTAACACGACGATCTGCTCGGGCTGCGTCATCAATGCGCACACGAATAAGCGTTCTTGTATCAGGATTCATAGTGGTTTCCCATAGCTGATCTGCATTCATTTCTCCTAAACCTTTATAACGCTGAATCATATAGCCTTTGCCAACTTTTTTTATCGCCCCTTGTAATTCTTCATCACTCCAAGCATATTCTAGAACTTCTTTCTTTCCAGTTCCTTTGCTTACTTTATACAGAGGCGGAAGGGCAATAAATACTTTTCCTGCTTCAACTAATGGTTTCATATAGCGATAGAAGAATGTTAAAAGTAGTACTTGGATGTGAGCTCCATCTGTATCGGCATCGGTCATAATGACAATTTTGTCATAGTTAATATCATCCACTTCAAATTCAGCTCCAACACCGCCGCCAATTGCGTGAATAATCGTACTAATCTCTTCGTTTTTAAAAATGTCTTGAAGCTTCGCTTTTTCAGTATTAATAACTTTACCTCTCAAAGGCAGTACAGCCTGAAAACGACGGTCACGACCTTGTTTAGCAGAACCACCAGCAGAGTCTCCCTCAACTAAATATAGCTCATTTTTTTGTGGATTACGTGATTGTGCAGGTGTTAACTTACCGCTTAGAACCGTTTCTTGACGCTTTCTTTTTTTACCGTTACGTGCGTCTTCTCTTGCTTTTCTCGCAGCTTCTCTTGCTTGAGCAGCTTTAATGGCTTTTTTTACAAGCAGCGAGCTTACGTCTGGATTTTCCTCTAAAAAATACGCTAACTTTTCGGAAACAACAGCATCTACAGATGAACGTGCCTCACTTGTCCCGAGCTTCCCTTTTGTTTGACCTTCAAATTGAAGAAGTTCTTCTGGGATACGAACAGAAACAATCGCACCTAATCCTTCACGTATGTCCGTCCCTTCAAGGTTTTTATCTTTTTCTTTTAGAAGATTTACTTTTCTTGCATATTCGTTAAACGCACGTGTCATCGCCGTTTTTGCTCCGGATTCGTGCGTTCCACCGTCTTTTGTACGAACGTTATTAACAAAGGATAAAATCGTCTCTGAATAACCATCGTTAAATTGAAACGCAAATTCTACTTCAATATTATTCTGAAAACCTTCAAAAGAAACAACTGGATGCAGCGTATCTTTTTCTTCATTTAAATATGTAACAAAAGCTTCAATTCCCGTTTCATAGTGAAACACTTCGTGCTGATTATGTCTCTTATCAATTAGTTCAATTTTAAAACCTTTTAACAAGAACGCCGATTCACGTAAGCGTTCGCTTAATGTATCAAAGTTATAAACAGTTGCTGAGAAAATGGATGGATCCGGCTTAAAATGAATGGTCGTTCCTGTTTTTCTCGTTGTTCCCTTTTTCTCTAACGTTGTAACGGGTTTCCCGCCGTTTTCAAAGCGTTGTTCATAGATGGTACCATCGCGGTAAATTGTAACCGTTAACCATTCAGATAACGCATTTACAACCGATGCACCTACACCATGTAAACCACCGCTTGTTTTATAGCCACCTTGCCCAAACTTACCTCCAGCATGAAGTACTGTTAAGATAACTTCAGGTGTAGGTTTTCCTAATTTATGCATACCGGTCGGCATTCCGCGCCCTTTATCCTGCACTGAAATGGAATTATCTTGGTGAATGGTTACAATGATTTCTTCACCATATCCTGCTAGCGCCTCATCAACCGAGTTATCGACAATTTCATAAACTAAATGGTGAAGCCCTCTTGTATCTGTGCTTCCTATATACATTCCTGGTCGTTTACGAACAGCATCTAATCCTTCTAATACTTGAATTGCATCTTCGTTATAATTAAATTTTTGCTTTTGAGCCATTCATACATACCCCTTCCATACAAACACACTTTCCTCATTATGTAGAAGACAGCAGTGCGCTGCCTTTTATATGTTTATCTTTACTTGTTCGTGTTTCATCCGCTCAGTAAGAACATACGTTTCTATTTTAGCACACTTAAACGATTTTAGCACATATTTCCGTATTATAAAAGCTTATATAGCTCTATCCCTTGATTATAGATGACCTTTGAAGCGTTGTCTAACAGTCATTTGATCGAAGATATGAAAAACCCATGCTTCCATTCACGCATGGGTTTTTCATATCCTATCAAAGATTTATTTCGTTAACGCATGTTCCACTTTAATACAACGATCCATAACAACCGTATAGCCTTTACTTGCTAAAAGTTCATATGCCTCTTCATTTATTAGTCCTAGCTGAGCCCAATAAATATCCGCATCAATTTCTAAGAACTCTTTCGCAACATCTAATAAATGCTCAGATCTTCTGAACACGTTTACAATATCAACATGCCCCTCAACATCTGTTAATGATTTTACGGCTTTTACACCTAATACTTCATCGACTAATGGGTTAACTGGTATAATTTCATAACCAGCTTTTTGCATAGCTTCTGAAACCATATACGACGTTCGTTCTGGATTATCTGATAGCCCTACTACTGCAATTCGCTTACTATCTTTTAGAATCTTTCCTAATTCTTCACGTGATGGAATTTGAACTGTCACACTTTTCATCTCCTTTTATGCTTAAACGTTCGATGTATAAAATAAATTTCCTGCATATGTTACCCGTTTTTTAGTATTTTGTAAACATTTCCTTCAAACTTACAGAAAAAAGACTCTGTTGAAAAACTATGTATGGTGTTTTTGCTATCTCATGGTAAAATAGATACGATATATAGATAAAGGAGCTTTTGTCAAATGGATTATCTATTACCTATTCTGGCCTATATCATCGGCTCTATTCCCTTTGGACTAGTTGTTGGAAAATGGGGATATGGCATCGATATACGTGAACATGGGAGCGGAAACCTAGGAGGGACCAACAGCTTTCGAACGCTAGGAGTAAAAGCAGGTATCCTTGTAACGCTGGGAGACATTTTAAAAGGAACGTTTGCTGCTTCATTAGCTGTTTTGTTTCATTCAGGACTTCATCCTCTTTTCGTCGGTTTATTCGCCGTTATTGGACATACATATCCGCTATTTGCGAAGTTTAAAGGTGGCAAAGCCGTTGCCACATCTGCAGGTGTTTTATTATTTTATGAGCCTCTTTTATTTTTAACATTGCTTGCTTGCTTCTTCATTTGCTTATACATCACCAAGTATGTATCGCTATCCTCAATGATTGCAGGTATCATTGCATTTATTTATACACTATTTACAGGCGAACTAATTTTAATCATCATTGTTGGATTCTTGGCTTCTTTTGTCATTTATCGCCACCGCGCGAATCTTGGTCGAATTCGTCAAGGGACGGAACCAAAAGTTACGTTTTTCTCAAAAAAGAAATGAAGGTAAAAAGCCTTCATTTCTTTTATTTTCATCGTTGTAAGCGAATACATTTATATTTTTTTAGCTATACTGACAGTAGGAGGTGATTGAGATGAAGCCGAGCCGCTGTCCAATGTGTAAGCGTGAAAAAAAGATTCATAAACAAACGCAAAGCAGTCGTTATTGCATTCATTGCTGGGAAACAATTGAGAAGCCCTATGAATTTAAATGAAGAAGGTAGTCAAAGTGGTTATTTAGAACATTGTTTACTTTATAACTCCTTTGACTATCTTTTTTACCCTTCCACGTTCATCCAATTGTATTAATGGTAATTTTAGCTTTTTTCTACTATAATAAGAAAGGAAACCTAGTGATGGAAGGAGCACACACAATGAAATTAAACGTAACAGAACAAGCTGCCCAATGGTACAAAGATGAAATGATGTTAGAAGGCAATGAACATTTGCGCTTTTTCGTTCGCTACGGTGGTTGTAGTAATGTTCAAAAAGGATTCTCGCTTGGTATTAATAAAGACCAGCCGTCCAATATCGGTGTCAAAGCTGAAGTTAATGGTTTAACATTCTTTGTAGAAGAAGAAGATCTTTGGTATTTCGATGGTCATGATTTAAAAGTTGTCTTTAATGAAGAGGCAAGTGAACCTGAATTTATTTACGAAGCATAATAAAAAAAGCATCGACTATACATCGATGCTTTTTTTACTCTTTGCCTTTTTTAGCGTTTTCATAAGCTGCATGCCATTCCGGCAACTGCTTTCGAATGGAAATCGGCTTGAAGTTTTCTTTTTTCACGCAAACATGCGAAGAAGTTCCAGTTAGAGCAATACTTCCATCTGGCGTTATAATTTCATATCCATACACAACGCGCAAGCCATCATAATAATCAAGCCACGTTTGAATTTTAGCTGTTTCTCCGTAATGAAGTGGCTTTTTATAGGAAACGTTAATGTCAATGACTGGTGATAAAATACCATCTTTCTCCATTTCAGCATAATTAAAGCCCAAATCTCGAATAAACTGCGTACGCCCTAATTCCATCCACACTAAGTAGTTTGCATGATACACTACGCCCATTTGGTCCGTTTCACTATAGCGTACATCAATTTCTTTTATTGAAATCATGATTTTATTTCCTCCTACATCGCAATCATACGGGTACTATATTACCACAAATTGGTGTAGTTTCACTACTTATCGGCTCGCGTTTTAATACGTTGTGAAACTAAGCATCTTCTGGATACGATACAGCAATGTTTGAAAAATGGTCATTTTATTTTCATATTTTTCATACGGAAGAGTATAGGTTGCATCTTCGTTTCCCCATAAGCGTGTAAAATATTTATTCATTTCTTCCGAGATATCTTCGTCAGATCCTGCGGTAATTTTAATATTGGTTTCTAAATTCAAGTCATCTAAATTACGCTTTGTAAAATTGGCTGATCCCCCAATGATCGTACTCTGGTCCTTTCCGCGAACAAATAGAGTTTTTGGATGATACTGTTCTTTGTCTGTGTTATACCATCGTACTTGTATTTTATTGCTTGAATCATCTAATAGCTCAGCAGCTACAGGGCGATTCGGAAGGCCAATTTTTTCTTGTCCAAAAGCATTGACGTTCGGGTCTAAAACAAGTCGGACTTTAGCTCCTTTATTTGACGATTGTACTAGCTTTTCTACAACTTTGCGATCAGCAAGATAAAACATACCTAGCCATACTTCATCCCCTGATTCTACTTGATCCAGTGTATTGAGGATTTCTTTATACACTTTTCCTTCCGTTAATAGCTGTACACCAATGTCACCGCTCGGAGCTTTTTCATAGCTCAGCTTCGGGATTTGTACATCGCTCGAAAAATCGACAACTGCTTTTTCTGTTTTAACAATCTCACCAATGATATCTCCCTGCACTTCAAAAGCCATATTGGAATGATAACCACTTGCATCGTGAGGGTTGGCTGATGAAATAACGGCTGTCTTATCAGTAGCTACAACTTTCCGATGGTTAGCTTTTACATTAAAAAGCTTTAAATAGGACCTCGCCGTAATTTTCGGTGCATTCTCACCAAATGGGTTGGAAAGCCATCCTTCTCCAGATTGTCCAAACCACTGTAAAAAACTTCTCCAAACGCTTGAGTATAGAGGGTTGGAGTCTCTAAGCTTTGTAACATCTGTCTCAACAACCTTAATCCCCGCTCGTTTTAATGATTCTAGCCACTCTGATTCATGTGAACCATACGTTGTATTTACCTCATCGGTAATGAAATAGATGTCTACGTTTGGTTGCTCCTTTTTCTTTTCAATTAACTTTCTCGCTAGCGTATCGCTAATAGGTGGATAGGTTTCACCTTGGTCATAGTAGCCGTTAAATAAGAACATATCCATAACGATAAAGTTTTCTGCATTGTCAATCGCTTCAAAAATCCGCCGAAAAATTTGCTGCTCGCTTTTAACTTCATCACCGCTTTGATAAGTTAAGTCATATAACAGCGATACGTCCTTTACGTAGTGTACGTTTCCTTCGTATGAAACGCCTTCAGGTAGCGGCTTATATGTATGATAGCATGCGACAATTGTCAGTAATAATATAAGTGCAAGCATGAGATATGTTGCTTTTTTTGTTAATAGGCGCCCCACCAGTTCTCCTCCTCATAAGTAGTATCAGCTGTTTATTCCCTTTCCTTGTTCATTAGAAACATAAAAGAAACATAAAGGCCAATTCTGGCCTTTATGTTTCTTAGTTAGTCGAATTAGGATATCCTTCTTCACGAGCTTTAGATTCGTCTTGAATTTCATTGCGCATTGCCTCTATACTTACTTCTCGATTATGATTTTTTTGCTCAATTTTCGCACGCTCTTCTCCAGTCGCTCGCGTCATTGTAGCCTCAGCTTTTTCGATATTATCAATCGTGTTTTGAACCATTGATTGTAAGCGTTCTACATTGTTGCTACGATCATCTGGGTTTGGTTTACTCCATGTCATAGTAAAATCCTCCTTTAAAATCCTTTTTTTGTACATCTCTAGTATGCAGCGGTTTTTTCTTTGTATAAGTGGAAAATAACACCCTTTTAAAACAAAAAAAAAGTCGCTGTTCAGCGACTTTCTATTCTCCCTTTGTTTGAATAACCTGAGGGTGTTTTCCTGATTTATCTTGCATTTTCTTGCCATTGTTACCACCGGCTTCTCGCGGCTGAGTGCCAATGTGGTCAGGTACAAAACGTTTGGCGAATTTCTTCGGATTTCCCATGTTAACCCCTCCTTGCTGTTACTGTAACCAGTTTCAGAAGGAACTATTCAGCCTTTTCAAGCATACGTTTTTCTAGACGCTCTTCAATCGCAAGCTCAATTCGCTCGATCTCTTGTTGGTCTTCTAACAACTTGCTTTTATTCTCTCTTACTAACTCTTCAAACGTGCGTTTATTTACTCTTCTCATCTTTATCACCTATCCTTTTTAATTTTTGAAAAGTCTGAAAAATAACTATACAATAAATTACTATTATTTTTGCCATAATCCTTCACATTAAACCTAAAAAATTCAAAATGCTCCAAATTTGATCATTTTTTTGTTAAAACACGTAGCTTTTTCTAAAGTAAAGATCGATTTTTGAGCATACTTTCTATACGAACATGCCTATGAAAAGGTTTCATTTTATTCACAAAAAAAAGCAGCCATTATGAGCTGCTTTCAGACGCAAAGGTCTCCATTTGTTCTAGCGTCATTGGTCCGTTAATACGCTTAACAATTTTACCTTTTTCATTAATAAAGTATGAAGTTGGGATTGTCATCACACGATATGCTTTCGTAGCTACCTCATCTTTTTCATCTAGAAGCACTTGAAACGATAGTTTGTTTTCTTTTAAAAAGGTTGAAACACTTTGTTTACTACCTTCAGACGACGTTAAATTTACAGCTAGGATATGAACTTCCTTTCCTGATGTGTCGTGAAACTGCTGCATAGCTGGCATTTCTTCTTTACAAGGAGGGCACCACGTAGCCCAAAAATTCAAGATAATCTTTTTTCCTTTAAAGTCTGATAACTGAACTGATTTACCTTGTGTATCCTTTAACGTAAACGGAGGAGCTTGATCTCCAGGTTCTAAACCATACGGCTCTCCATTTGCTACTTCAGCTTGTCCTTCTTTTATGTTCAAGTCTTCATACGATGATAACTTTTCTCCTTCATCATCTTTTGGTGCTAAAGCTTGCCACGCTGCAAAGCTTGCAAAGCCTACCAGTAAAAGTGTTGCTATAACTTTTTTTAGCATTATGCTTACTCCTTTCAGCCAGCTTCTATGAAATTACAGACCCTTTTTCTTTATATATGTACAAGAACATGCAAAATCATCCTAAAATGTGAATCTTTTATTATCATACCATATCTGAAAGCGTTTTATGAAAAACGAAAAGAAAAACGCACCTTAAAAAGGTGCGCTTCTGCTATCTTATGCGTGCGTTTTTGATTGAAGCTTATCGCGTAGTACCATCTGTAAGATACCACCATGACGGTAGTAATCAATTTCAACTTCGCTATCAAAACGAACTAATACGTCGAACTCTTTTTTGTTCCCAGCTTCATCCGTTGCAGTAACTTTTACAAAGTCACGTGGTTTTACTGTTTCATCAATTTGAACACTAATTGTTTCAGTTCCAGTTAAGCCTAATGTTTCAGCGCTTTCGCCTTCTTTAAACTGAAGTGGAAGAACACCCATTAACACAAGGTTTGAACGATGAATACGCTCAAAGCTTTCAGCGATAACCGTTTTAATACCAAGTAAGTTTGTTCCTTTAGCAGCCCAGTCACGAGAGCTTCCCATTCCGTAATCTTTACCTGCTAATACAACAAGACCTGTGTTTTCTTCTTTATACTTCATACAAGCATCGTAAATGCTCATCACTTTATTTTCAGGCCAGTACGTTGTCCAGCCACCTTCAGTACCTGGTGCAATTTGGTTTTTAATACGGATGTTTGCGAACGTACCGCGCATCATTACCTCGTGGTTACCACGACGAGATCCGTATGAGTTAAAGTCTCTTGGCTCAACGCCTTTATCTTGTAGATACAGGCCAGCTGGTGATGATTTTGCAATTGAACCTGCTGGTGAAATATGGTCTGTTGTTACAGAATCTCCAAACTTCGCTATAACACGCAGGTCATTTAATGCTTCTACCTCACCTGGCTCTTCAGATAATCCCTCAAAGAACGGCGGGTTTTGAATATATGTTGAGTCATTATCCCACGTGTAAAGCGCTTCTTCACTTGTTTCAATTTCGTTCCAACGCTCATTATCATCAAACACGCGATCATACTCTTTACGGAACAATTCTGGCGTTACAGTTGCTTTTACTACTTCTTTAATCTCGTCTTGAGAAGGCCAGATATCGCTAAAGAATACTTCTTTACCGTCTGCTCCTACACCAATCGGATCTTTCTGCAGGTCAATATCAACTGTACCAGCAAGAGAATACGCTACAACAAGCGGTGGAGATGCTAAATAGTTTCCTTTTACAAGTTGGTGAATACGACCTTCAAAGTTACGGTTACCTGACAACACTGACGTAACTAATAAATCGTTATCTGCAATTGCTTGCTCGATTTCGGCTTCTAATGGACCAGAGTTTCCGATACATGTTGTACAGCCGTATCCAACTACGTTGTAACCAATTTTTTCAAGGTAAGGAAGTAAGCCTGAGCTTTGTAAATAGCCCGTTACAACTTTTGAACCTGGTGCTAATGATGTTTTTACGTAAGCCGGAACATCTAATCCTTTTTCAACTGCTTTTTTAGCTACTAAACCAGCCGCTACTAATACGTATGGATTTGATGTATTTGTACAGCTTGTAATTGCAGCAATAGCAATTGCACCTGTTTTCATTGTTGTTTCTGTACCGTCAGCAAGCTTAAATGTTACTTCTTTTTCTACATCAGAAGTACTTAAGCCAAAGCTTTGATTACTTACAGGAGCTATTAGCGCTTTTTTAAATTCACTTTGCATGTCTGAAAGTGGAATTAAATCTTGAGGACGCTTTGGACCTGAAAGGTTTGATTCAATTTCGGCTAAGTTAATTTCTACTACATCTGTAAACGTTGGCTCTACTGCATCTGGAGTATAGAATAAGCCGTTTTCTTTTGTATATTGTTCGACAACCTGAATATCAGCTTCATCACGACCCGTAAGACGCATATAGTCTAACGCTTCGCTATCAACTGGGAAGAATCCACAGGTTGCTCCATATTCCGGTGCCATGTTAGCAAT
This sequence comes from Priestia flexa NBRC 15715, assembly GCF_001591565.1. Lineage (GTDB taxonomy): Bacteria > Bacillota > Bacilli > Bacillales > Bacillaceae_H > Priestia > Priestia flexa. Next base: position 59,853 of record NZ_BCVD01000002.1, read on the forward strand.
TGTTGCGCGATCTGCTAATGGAAGTTGAGCTACACCTGGTCCGAAGAATTCAACAAATTTTCCAACAACACCTTTTTGACGAAGTACTTGCGTTACTTTTAAAGCAAGGTCTGTTGCTGTTGTACCATTTGGTAATTCACCAGTTAGCTTCACTCCAATAACTTCTGGTACTGGGAAATACGAAGGTTGACCAAGCATTCCTGCTTCTGCTTCAATACCACCAACGCCCCAACCTAGAACGCCAATACCGTTAATCATTGTTGTATGAGAGTCAGTTCCGACCAATGTATCTGGAAACGCTAAGTACTCTCCGTTTTCTTCTACTGCATGGACTACGTTTGCTAAATATTCTAAATTTACTTGGTGTACGATTCCTGTTGCAGGAGGTACAGCACGATAGTTATCAAATGATTTTTGAGCCCAGTTTAAGAACTTATAGCGCTCTGTGTTGCGTTGAAACTCAAGATCCATATTTACTCGTAAAGAATCTAATGTTCCCGCTTTATCTACTTGAACCGAGTGGTCAACTACGAGATCTACTGGAATTTCTGGATTAATTTTATCTGGGTCTCCACCTAAATCAGCCATTGCTTTACGTAAAGATGCTAAGTCAACAACTGCTGGTACACCTGTGAAGTCTTGAAGAATAACTCGTGATGGCTTAAACGGCACATCTACTTCTTGAATTTCATCAGTTCCCCATTTTGCTAAATTTTCTACGTGCTCTTTTGTGATTACACGTCCGTCTACTTGACGAAGAACGGATTCTAATAATACTTTAATTGAATACGGTAGTTTTGAAACTGCTCCTAAACCGGCTTCTTCTAATGCTTGTAAGCGGTAATAATTATATGTGCTACCGTTAACTGTGAATGACGAACGAGCGTTAAAAACGTCTTTTTTAGTCATTTCATTACCCCCTTAAATGCTATGTATAAAGGATTTTACTTACCCCATCCTCTATTCCCTTCACCATCTATCTTAATATAATGTTATACATAAGTAAATAAAAAGAATGTTATTAATTTGCATAAGTTTTTCTTATAATATAATCATTAACCACAAACATTTTCTAATAATTCATATTTCATCGACTTTTGTGCATATTAAAAATGGAGGTGAATAAAATGGCTAATCATAAATCAAAGCACGTCATTCCTGGAGCTAACGCTGCTAGCGCTCAGGGAAAAGGAGCAGGTTACAATGAAGAATTTTCAAATGAGCCGCTAACTGAACAACAAAAGCAAAATAATAAAAAACGCAAAAAAAATCAATGAGCTAGTTTAACATCGTGCTTTATCGTTCATAATGATTATCAGTGTTAGATAAGCACATACCTTAAACCTCATGATTTCTAGCATAAAAAGCCATGTTTTCACATGGCTTTTTGGCTATTTATTCATTCACTTCGTTCATAATTCCCTGCAAGTCCTGCTGAAACTGTGTAAGCTGCTGACGCTGCGTTTCAGTAGCTGTTTCCAACGCATTGTTAATTTGTTCATATGTTTCATTAATTTCTTCTTTAAGAAGCTTTAGCTCATGCCCATACGCCGCATCGTGTTTTACAATATTTGATTGTGCATACGCATCTAACGTTTGTTTATGGCCTTGTTGAGCTGCTTGAAAAGCCTGCTGACTATTTTTATGATATGGCATAATATCTCTCCTTTTTTACATTGTTCTGTTGTATTGTTTCATATCCCTCTGCTATTCATACCCCTCTTTTACAGGTTAAAAATGCCGAGCATAGATGCTTCTATAATGAGCGACATTAAGAAAGAAGCAACGAAAAGGAGGAGCTTTCATATGAACAAAAACGATAGTAAAGACATGCATAAAAACGCACCTAAAGGACATCAAACTGGGCAACCTGAACCGCTTAGTGGATCTCATAAAGTAAAGAATCGTCAACATACTCGTCAAAAGCATAATAGCGGTCACGATATGTAAAAAAAGAGCCCTTAGCGGCTCTTTTTTTGTTTATTAGCTTGCATCGCTTGAATTCCCTCTGGCAGCTCGTTATCTCTTTCTTCTGAAAGAGATAACGGCATAACTCCTGATAAAATTTCTGTTGTAACTTCATCATTTCTGCGTTCATTTCGAGTCACAGTATCTTTTCCTTTCTATACATCATTTCACAATCTTTGAAAGCTTGCATATGATGGTTATGGAAGAACGTGTATCATAACGGAGGAAACAAGTATGAACAACAAACATTCTAAAAACGATTGCTCAAAAAGTTTTCAAGAACTGCTAGAGTTAATTTTGGAAAATCCTTTTATGAGCTATTTAGATTATGATTCTGTTCGCGCAGATTTATTCGAAACGGAAGATACTTATATTGTGGAAATAGAGCTTGTTGGCTATCATCCTCACCATATCCATGTATCAGTTGAATTACAAACTCTTCTTCTTGTAGCAACAAAGCAAGTGAGCTATGAGCAATATGATGATAAACGGCATACGTCTCAAAAAGCTTTACGTGAGGAAAAAATTGAAAAAACAATTGATTTTCCTTTTTTGTTAACCAATAAAAAAATTGTCGGAACCCTTCAGAATTCCATACTAGAAATTACCATTTACAAAAACTCCAACGTGACTTCTCCCACTGCTTATGTTCCTATCCAACCCTTCTTCAGCGAATAAACTCTATTCAAATGCTCTCTTAAATTGTTTATTTAGAACATAGATTAATTAAGGCTATTTACGTTTTAATAGTCTTAATTAATGATGTACATATCTTCTCTTCCTCGTTGCACACTATAGAAAAAAAGAGGTGATCCTTTGCTTCATACAGCATGGAAAGGCCAGCTGTCTTTTGGACTGATTGAATTTCCAATTAAGCTTCACGGGGCAGTTGAAGACAAGGACATTAAATTACGAACGCTGCACTCGGTTTGTTATAAACCCATCCATCATGTAAAGCGCTGTGAACATTGTGAACGTGATGTTGCATCAGATGAACTAATTAAGGGGTATGAAACAAGTGAAGGTCATTTTGTGACATTATCAGAACATGAGCTAGATGAGCTAAAAAAGCGATTTTCTCAAAGTAAGACCATTGACATTTTACATTTTGTCGAGCTAGAAGAAATTGATTCAATCTACTTTGATAAAAGTTATTATATTTCAGCCAATGAATTTGGTGGGTACGAATATAGCGTCTTACTGGAAGGGCTTGCACTAAGTGGAAAGGTTGGTATTGCAAAGGTCTTTCTATATTCCAAGCAGCAGCTTGCAATCATTCGTTCTTATGGAGACTGCCTTTTATTACAAACGCTGCACTTTCATGAAGAGCTTCGCCATGTACAAGACGTGCCTCATGTCGACGCCTTACCTTCTCTATCAACCAAAGATCGTGAAGCGGCTGTGGAAATCATTAATAAGTTGTCTGCTCCGTTTGAACCAAAAATGCATCATAACGACTATCGTGATATGCTACATGAACTAATTCAAAGCAAAGACGCTATGGCTTCTTTCAGTCAACAGCAATCTGAACAAGACGTTACAAAGCTTATGCAAATGTTAAAACTAAGTATCGATCAATCCAACTTAAAGCCAAGAAAGCCTCGTAAAAAGGCGATTCAGAAAAAGGCATAAAAAAGCGAACAATGTTAATTGTTCGCTTTTTTCACTACAGATTCTTTAGGAATAATGGTTCCATAATCTACGGGAACTTTTATATACTGAGTAATTTGTTTGTTTTCTACAAATACAACTACATTTTCCTGACTATTTAATACGCTGTTTAATGTAGCATCCGACCATTTAAATCCAAGTTCTTTATTAACATCCTTTACTGACGCTTCTGGGCCAAAGACATATACTTCATCCCAGTTAAAATCAAAGAGTTCATTAAAATCAATCACTGCGTAGTCGCTTTTCGTTTCTTCTTTTGTTTTATTTATCTCATCTACTAATTGAGACTCTAGCTGTGCCTGATTGCGTTCACTATAGGCACGATCAATAAAAAATGTAGCTAATAATGCAGCTACTGTGAATAGTAAAATCTTCTTCACAACCTGCTCCTCCTGTCAGATTCATCGTTGTCGTATATACATATGATGCGACTCTATCTTTTTACATTTTAGAAAATTCAACAAGAAATTACAACTAATATCTAAATTTGTCACAGAAATATTACATAAAGTTTGCTTTTGTATAAAAAGTAATTCTTCGTCCATACTAAGAAGAAAAGGCAGGTTTATAAAACACATGAAGCACATTTCCATTATCATCGTAAAATTCATTTCGTGTATGATTGCGTTCGCTATTGGACTGGATTTATTTTTCGATGCAACGTTTGTTGACATTTTATCGTTTAGCGCTTTTGTAACCGCTGCATCTTACATATTAGGTGATCGCATTATTCTTCCCGCTTTAGGTAATAAAGCAGCTACTGCTTTTGATTTTATTTTGGCCTATATGAGCGTATGGATATTCGGGACAATTCTATTAAATAACTATATGCAAATCGCATGGGGAAGCATTTTATCCGCAACGATTATTACCGGTGTTGAAGTGCTTGTACATCGCTACTCATTAGCGCACTTCTTTCAAAATCGAACGCGTACTGTAAAAACAACAGAGTTTCGAAAAGGTTTTGCATATGGCACTGAATTTGCGGAAGAGCACGATTCAGATATTCATGATCCTCAAAAAAAATAACCGGAAAGCGGGCGCTTTTCGGTTATTTTTTTATTTTGACTAGTGACCAATACTGATTATTACGTATAATAAAAGTAAAGAAAGGTGGTGATTACCTATGAAAAACCGCGACAAACAGCGAAAGAAAAAGCGCAAGATCCTACAGGATTATCTCAAAAACAAGCTTAAAAATTTAAACCCAAAACAGTCTAAGGGTCCTGTATCTAATTATAAAAACCGCTAAAACCTAAAAGGGTTAATGAATAATCTCTGTCTTACCAATTTCCCACTCTAAGTCGAATAATAGCTGATCAACACCGATAATAATAGTATCTAATCCATTCCAAAACACAGAGGATAACATGCCCTTTTTCTTCATACCTAACAAGAGTTCATTCATAAATGTCTCAAGAGAAATGTCAATGACTCTGCAGCCAGATGGTGCATGCTGTAAACAACACTGTGCATATTCTTTGCAAGGCCATACGGGTACTAATCGCTTATTGTCATCATTTCCGGTCATCTTTACCTGATTATGTTCATCAAGAACAATCCAAACTCGTTTGCATTTAATTACTTGCTCGATAAAATACGTGTAGCGATCATGAGCAGAAGCATTTACTAATTGCTGAAATATTGATTGTTCTACCATCATTGTTCCCCTCCATTTTCTATTTTTTTAAAGGAGTTCAATTGAACTTATTTTCAGTATATAGATTCGTTAAGAAAACGGTGCCACCTTACGTTTCTTTTAAAGAATATACTAGTTAAATTTGGTCAAAAGACCTAAGATAAAGTCTTGGACTATTTTTTCATTGGTTGGTAAAAAAGGAAGAGCTCCAATTCCTATTTTTTCAATACTTTTAAGAAAGTAGTCTACAGATGTTTTATCATTGCTTGGGAACAATACAATCGCCTTTTCAATGATGCGCTCATTTTTACTATTTAAAATGGCATCACGATATCGATGCATCGTATTCAGGTCTTCTTCTTTAGGAATAAAATCGTGACCTTTTCGGTGTACCCGATATTTGGCATCAAAAACATAGTTCACGTATTCTCCACTATTTTTTTCCAATGTCAATACTAAATCTGGTCTTTGGGTAGTCGTGTGCTTTGATCTGAATTCCTTTTGATAAAAAAGATAGATACGTTTTCCGCTCTTTGAAACGAATTCATGATGTGATGCTCCTGTATTCATGAACAGCTCATTTTGTGTTATTTTTATGCTGTTATGTGTTCTTAATGTGGCATACGCCTGAAGTAGATCGCGTATTCGTAAATAAACCCAATACTCATATAACCAAGCGGTATTTTTCAGAGATAGCGTATAAAACTCTCCATTCAATGTAATTCCTCTCATCAGCATCATATAGTACTTACACACTTCTTTATATAACGGAACTTGGCGAATACGACGATCTATCGAATAGATTGATTTAGTGCTTATCTGGTTCCAAAAAAAGTTGGAGCGAACTGTTTTTACAGCCTGCTGCATGCGATTAACCTCTTCTATCATGTTTCGTTTCACCATGGAACGATGATACTCTTCCTTTCGATTCATGACGTGTAAAAAAAGCTGCTCTAGCTTATTCTCAACAGTCGTTAACATCCATTTTACCGTTTGATTTTCAAACGTATCTACGGTATCGCTTCTACTTGTGCCAATGACTTTGTTCGGTATTACATACTTATTTCGTTTTAAGCGAACACCCCTTTTAGCAGGTACGAAATAATTAGGGTGTTTACGCAAGTATCCTATTGATAAGCTATCTGACTTTTTGAGCTGGTCTCCTCTCATAAAATCTCTCTCTTTTAAAACAGTGCGTGTTGGCTGCTTTTCTATCTGCTTAATATATTTCATAAATGGTTGAAAATGATGAGATATAAGGTGGTAAAACTCGAGCCAATTCCCGTCTTTTACTGTTAAATTCAAAGATCCTTTTAAATACGTATTACCTACCAGTTTGTAGGCCATCCCATACGTTGATTGATTAATGGATTCAACTATGGAAAGGTAATCGCTTTTATAGTCCATTTTGGTAGGAAAGATTTCAAGCGTAAAAGCTATTATTTTCTCTGTTCCGCTCATAACATGAAAAGTTGTATAGCCAATTTCATTTTGTAGAAGAATTGTACTGAACAAAATTGACTGTCCGTCTCCATACACACTCCGACTTTTTTGCTTGATGCCTGTCATTTCATTTACTAAAAACAGCTCTTTTTGTTCCTTTGACACCACCATTACTTCATACTGTTCATTTTCAAAAAATAAGGGCTGGAGAGGTGAATTTTGTACATGCTCTCTGTCCTTAGGATGATACACTTCGACCTTTTCAATATCTTGCCCTGTACAAGAAAAAAACATCGACTCGCTTACTTCCTCATTAAGTGTTTCAGCTTTTCCGCTAATGGTGACGGTACAGTTTCTCATGGCAATTTTAACGAACGGTATTTGTCCAGAATGATGTATATCCAAATGCCTCATACCTTCTAATCATCTCCATTACTTTTTTCGCACTGCGAGGAAAACGCATTCGTTCCGCTTCAATAACAGCTGTTTCAATATTTTGATCAACAAATGTATTCGTACAGTAATAGTATAGTTCCTTTAATACGTCAAACGTGTATACGTCACCTCCACTAATGCGTGGAGCTATTTTTTGCAACAGCTGAAAGTCAAATGCCTGATCAAACGTAAACACGCCGCTTTTAATAGCATAAATCATATAAAAACAGATTTCGTCTCTCATTCGATAACCAACTTGACAATCGATAGGCCTTAATAATTCATTTAGAGACATTAACTCATTTGTAACCTCATTAATTAGCTCCCCATGCTCAACGTATGCATCTTTTAAATGAATATACAAGCTTTGAATCTGTGTTGTTTCGATTCCTGCTGTAACTAAAGAATCCTGTGTAAGACTTTCAAAAGAATCGAGGTGAATTGTATTAAGCTCGACGGTATTCGTCCGATCTAACACTTTTTGGCTGAATGAGTGCGTCGTTTCGTCCATATTAACCGTTCCTACAATTAATAAGTTAGGAGGGATGTACACGTCACGAAACATCCTGTGACCTGGCAACAGAGGCGCGGTTTTAATTTTACGCTCTTGCCACTTCCGGCTTTCTATTACGCTTAACACGTCGCTTAAATAATGTTCAACACGGGCTAAGTTCATCTCGTCCAATATTGCCACGTATGTATAAGTGGGATGTTGAATGGCTTGTTGCACAATTCCTAAGAAGGCTCCTTTTCGAAAATCGCCTCTAAGGTCGATGTAGCCAAGCAAATCCGATCCGTCATGCCAGTCTGGTCTGACGGGAATTAAGGCCAACCTTCCATTTTCAAACGTTGCGCCTAGACTTTCTGCTAACAGCTGTGCCAGTTTCGTTTTCCCAGTTCCGCTCATGCCTGATAAAATGATAAAGGGCTTTGTTTTTAACGACAAATAAATGTTTGTTAAGTCTTCATCTTCATACGTAAAGCCTTGTGATTTGATATATTCTTTCATATGAGTTATTACATCTTTGTCCGATAAAAGCTCTTTACTCATTCCATGCGCTTTTAAAAACTGACGATGGATTTCAATAAATAATGTGAGATCTTCATAAAGCTGACGATCACTTGCAAAGTCTTCAATGTGATAAGGAACGTATAACGCTACGTTATCTTCAAAACTCTTTGCATCACTACTTGTGCCAATCATTAATAAATGATCTTTTTTTATTCGCTCATGCTCGGGAGTAAAAAAGCGAATGTCAGCAATAGTAGGTGCATCTTCTTCTTCTCTTTTTAACACAAGGTATAGTCTCTGTCCGTCTTCACTCAGCGCATACGATATCGCAAGGCCCGTTACGCTCTTTTTGTCCACAATGTTGATATAGGGGAAAAGCGCTGTTTGCATTCCGGTTATTTTGAATTCTTCGCGGTTAACTTCAGAAAGCTTATAAAGTGAAAGTGGAATTCGTCTCGTTAGCATATTGTCGACTTCGTGAGAAAGCAAAGCATCGCTTTCTTTTGCAGAAAAATTTTCAGCAACGTATAGCAATCGTTCTCGTAAACTCATCGACTCATTCCTCCTTTTCTATACGTAAAAGCATCGCCAAAAGACCATGCTTGTTTTCTCCAATATTTTCTTATCTTTATTATATAGTATGCGCTTTAATTAGAGAAATGTTATGAAAGCCTGTTTCCTTACAGTCTTGTAAGAAAACTGTAAGCTCGTGTAGTAGGGTGTGATTATTACCTTATTTTATAATTGAGAAACAAAAGCAATCTTCCATCCAAAGTAAACACACTCACTAATTAAATTTTAAATAGAAAACAAAGGATTAAAGGAGAGATTTAAATTGAAGTATTTTTTCCAAGCAGGCGCATGCGTCATTTTACTAGTAGGTGGTATTGTTATTTTCACCTATGCCGGCATTCAATTTCTATACGGAAAAGTAAGAGAATCAACAGCCAGAAATCACGGATAAAACCATGCTATAACAAGGAGTTTATCATGCCTCTATTTATTACTATGAATAGATAATAATCGCACTATTCTCGTTGACAACATGGTTTTGTAAACTAGATTTGTTATAATAAAATACATATAACTTATTACAAGAGACTCTTGGAGGTTTTATGTTACAAAAGTTCGGTTATTCTCAATATGAAAGTCAAGTATATGAAGCGCTTGTATCGAGCGAAGAGTCGTTGGACGCAACGGCTATCGTGCGTGCATCTCAGGTACCAAAAGCAAAAATCTATGAAGTATTAGATAAACTCATTGAAAAAGGTGTCGTGTTAAACACTCTTTCCGGTAAAAAAAAGTTTTACTCTGCGGTATCACTTGATGTCATTATTAAAAAGTTAAGCTTAGAATTTGAAGAAGATATTCGCGATTTGCAGTCTTATAAGATTAAGAAAGTTAGTCAAGATGATCACGTGTGGACACTAAAAGATGAAGCAACTATCATAGCTACAATCGATGAACTTATTCAAGATGCGTCGCATTCCATTTTGCTATCGGCTTGGAATACAACGCTTGAGCACTACCGCCCCTTGTTAGAAGAGAAAGAAAGAGAAGGAATTTCAGTTGAAATCTTAACAATTGGAGATTTGCGCACGACGTTGGAAAATACGAGCACGCTTCACCCCATGGAACACCATGAGAAGCTAGAACCATCTCAGCTCGTCATCGTGGATGAACAGTCCTTGCTGTTTGCAGGAATTGAAAACGAGACGTGGAAAGCCATTAAGACAAACTCTCAGCCCCTTGTTAAAGTATTTACCGACTTTTTTTATCATGATGTCGCTCTTACATATATCACAAAAAAATACCAAGAGCAGCTGCTGGAAGATGAAACGATTATGCGACTTCTTACTCGTCTTCGCTATTAGTAATCTCCCCAGCTCTCACGCTACTTTCTTACTCCATATAGACGTTAATTAAAAAAAGATTGCTTTTACGCAATCTTTTTTTAATTTTGCACTTGAAAGGAGTTGCAATAAAGGTTACTATTACAGTTGTAACTTTTATTAAAAGGAGTTTTATTTATGAATCATAAAGTGTACATACTTGCGATTGCTTCCTTCGTTGTAGGAACTGTTGAGCTTATTTTAGGAGGCATTCTCGACCTCATCGCAAGTTCATTTCAAGTATCAATTGCAAAGGCTGGATATCTAATCTCCATTTTCTCTCTTGTCTATGCAATTTCAGCACCTGTATTGTTAAACATTACGGCAAAATTCGAACGTAAAAGAGTTTATTTATGGGCTTTATTTATCTTTTTACTAAGTAATATCGTAGCGTTAGCTAGTACGGGTTACTCCATGCTGATGGTTTCTCGCATATTAGCTGCTATGAGCGGATCGTTCATTATTGTGTTATCTACAACAATGGCATCGCGCCTTGTGAAACCTGAATATCAAGGCAGAGCACTAGGAATTGTATTTATGGGTATTAGCGCTTCGTTAGTACTTGGGATTCCGATTGGCATTTTTATTGGAAACGCGTTTGGTTGGCGTGAAGTCTTTATTTTAATTGCACTTTTAACAGCGATTATTATGGTTATCGTTGCAATTAGCATGGATCGCTTAGAACCTGCTCCAGTAGTACCGATTAAACAACAGCTTAATGCACTTCGCAATACAAAAATGCTGTCTATTCATATCGCAACCTTTTTTGTATTAGCTGGTCACTTAACGCTGTATGCTTATTTCACACCGTTTTTACAAGAAACATTTGGATTATCAAGCGGAATGGTGACGCTTGTATACGGCATTTTCGGATTAGCAGCCGTAGCAGGTGGAGGTTTTGGTGGCGTTCTTTCTGATAAACTTGGAGCACCTACTGCCGTCATTGGAATTATCGGTGCCTTTTTTCTAAGCATGGTCGCTCTTCCTTTTGCCGTTAAGCTGCCTTTTATTTTATTCTTAATTGTGATGACGGTTTGGAGCGCTCTAAGCTGGGCCGTTTCACCAGCTCAGAACAACTTAATTATTCAAAGCGCCAAAGACAATCCCGATGTATTGATTAGTACAAATGTTGCCATTTCTCACTTGGGAATTGCTGCAGGATCTTACGTGGGTGGAATTATTATTAACGGCCATTCATCTCTCTTTAACGGTTGGGTTGGTTCTATTTTAGTTTTACTAGGTCTACTAGCAACCGTAATTGCTGTAACGCGCCCAAGCATTTCCACTAACTCTATTCAAAGTAAATAAGAAA
>NZ_BCVD01000003.1 GCF_001591565.1 Priestia flexa NBRC 15715
TGTCTCAGTCTCTTTCACTTTTAGTAAATAGATGTATGTTCCTTGGACATCGATTCTAAAATTTCTTTAATGCGTTTTAAGAATCGACCACATACGAGTCCATCAAGCACACGGTGGTCAAGAGATAAGCATAGATTGACCATATCTCGAATGGCAATCATATTATTAATAACAACCGGACGCTTAACAATAGATTCCACCTGTAAAATTGCTGCTTGTGGATAATTAATGATTCCCATCGATTGAACGGAACCAAATGATCCCGTGTTATTAACAGTAAACGTTCCACCCTGCATGTCTGCCGCTTTTAATGAACCTGCTCGTACTTTTTGCGCTAATTCATTAATTTCGCGTGCAATTCCTTTAATTGTTTTTTCATCGGCATTTTTTATGACAGGTACAAACAATGCATCTTCTGTTGCAACAGCAATAGAAATATTAATGTCTTTCTTTTGAATAATTTCATCGCCTGCCCACATTGAATTGATTTCTGGGAATTCTGTTAAGGCTTGTGCAATCGCTTTGACAAAGAAAGCAAAGTACGTTAAGTTAAATCCTTCTTTTTGTTTAAATTCCGTTTTAATAGAATCACGATATGCTACGAGGCTTGTTACATCCACTTCAACCATTGTCCATGCATGAGGAATTTCGTGCTTGCTTCGTAACATGTTGCTGGCAATCGCTTTACGTACACCAGATACAGGAATGGCTTTATCACCAGAAGCCGTTGGAATAGGTTCCGACCTTTTCATCTCTGCTTTTGGTGAAGGCGCTGCTGATGAAGCCGGTGCTGTTTTTGGCGCCTCCTGATGAACAGCTGAATCCCTTTGCGGACCTTTTTCAATTGCAGCCAGTACGTCTTTTCTTGTAATTCGACCACCTCCACCTGACCCTGTAAGTGTTTCAAGGTTAATTCCATGTTCTTGGGATAAACGCAGAACGGCTGGTGAATAGCGCTTTTTATTAGAGTGGTCAGCTGTATCTGGTAAAGAAACTTTTTCATTCGTTTCTTTTGGCGCATTTTGAGCTGTATCTGCTGAAGAAGCTCCTTCTACTTCAATCAAACACAGCGTTTCTCCAACTGGCAGCGTCTCGTCTTCAGCTGCAATAATTTCTTTAATCACACCCGTAAATGAAGATGGCACTTCTGCATTCACTTTATCGGTCATCACTTCTGCTAATGGATCATATTTATTAACCTGGTCTCCCACAGCTACTAGCCATTTGCTAATCGTGCCTTCCGTTACGCTTTCTCCAAGCTGAGGCATTTTGATTTTTTCAATTGCCACTGGAAACAACTCCTTTAAAATTCAGCTAATTCTCTCATTGCTTTTTCTACTTTATCTGGATTTACCATAAAATACTTCTCCATCGTTGGAGCATATGGCATAGCTGGAATATCTGGCCCAGCCAAACGTTGAATCGGTGCATCCAAATCAAATAAACAATGTTCTGCAATAATAGCCGCTACTTCACTCATGATGCTTCCTTCTTTGTTATCTTCTGTTACAAGAAGCACCTTACCTGTTTTAGATGCAGCTTCAATAATCGCTTCTTTATCTAATGGATAAACTGTTCGTAAATCTAATACATGAGCTGAAACTCCATCAGCCGCAAGTTTTTCAGCTGCTTGGAGTGCAAAATGGACGCAAAGACCATATGTAATAACAGTAATATCATCACCTTCGCGCTTCACATCTGCTTTTCCGATTGGAAGTACATAATCATCTTCTGGCACTTCACCTTTAATTAAGCGATACGCGCGCTTATGTTCAAAGAATAGCACTGGGTCATCATCGCGGATGGCTGCTTTTAATAACCCCTTCACATCATAAGGCGTAGATGGCATCACGATTTTTAAACCTGGCTGATTGGCAAACAACGCTTCAACTGATTGCGAATGATAAAGAGCACCGTGCACGCCTCCACCGTAAGGCGCACGAATTGTAATTGGACAGTTCCAATCATTGTTCGAGCGATAGCGAATTTTTGCAGCCTCTGAAACGATTTGGTTCACAGCAGGCATGATAAAATCAGCAAACTGCATTTCAGCAATTGGGCGCATTCCGTACATTGCTGCTCCAATTCCAACTCCAGCAATCGCTGATTCTGCCAGCGGTGTATCAATTACGCGCTCTTCGCCAAACTGCTCATATAAGCCGTTCGTTGCCTTGAATACGCCGCCTTTTCTTCCCACATCTTCTCCTAACACAAATACACGTGGGTCTCTCTCCATTTCTTCACGCATAGCCATTGTTACGGCATCGATATATGACATTACTGGCATTTTAGTTTCCTCCTCACTCACCGTATACGTATTTTAAAGCTGATTCTGGGTCTGCATATGCAGCATTTTCTGCATAGTCTGTTGCTTCATTCACAATTTTCATGATTTCTTCAAGCATTTCAGCTTCTTTCGCATCTGTTAGAGTCCCAGTTTCTTTTAAATACGCACCAAAGCGAATAATTGGATCATTTTTCTTCGCTTCTGAAATTTCGTCTGCTTCGCGATAAGCGCGATCATCATCATCACTTGAGTGAGCAGTCAAGCGGCTAGAAACCGTTTCAATAAGCGTTGGTCCTTCACCTTTTACTGCTCTTTCTCTTGCTTCTTTTACAACTTTATACACTTCTAAAGGATCATTTCCGTCTACTGTGTATCCAGGCATACCATAGCCAATTGCACGGTCTGATACCTTTTCACAACCAAGTTGCTTTTCTACCGGCACCGAAATGGCATACTTATTGTTTTCACACATGAAAATAACCGGTAATTTGTGAACGCCTGCAAAATTAGCACCTTCGTGAAAATCACCTTGGTTTGATGAACCTTCACCGAACGTTACAAATGTCACCAACTCTTTTTTCTCCATTTTCCCGGCCAAAGCAATTCCAACGGCATGAGGAACCTGCGTTGTCACCGGAGAAGACCCTGTTACAATGCGCTTCTCTTTATAGCCGAAGTGACCAGGCATTTGACGACCACCTGAGTTTGGATCTTCCGCTTTTGCAAATCCTGATAGCATTAAATCACGAGCCGTCATCCCAAATGCAAGGACTACTCCCATGTCTCGGTAATACGGCAACGCGTAGTCTTTCTCACGGTTTAACGCAAATGCTGCACCGACTTGCGCTGCCTCTTGTCCTTGACACGAAATAACAAAAGGTACCTTCCCAGCACGATTTAATAACCACATACGCTCGTCAATTTTACGAGCCAGAAGCATTGTACGATACATTTCAACTACTTGTTCATCTGTTAAACCTAGTGCTTCATGACGATTTTCTGTCATCAGTTATAACCTCCTTAATAATTAAAAATGAATGGCTTTTCCATCAACAGCAAGGGCTGCTTCACCGATTGCTTCGGATAAGCTTGGGTGTGGATGAATAGTATGAGCAACTTCCCATGGCGTCGCATCTAACACTTTTGCAAGACCTGCTTCTGAAATCATGTCTGTTACGTGAGGACCAATCATGTGAACTCCTAGTAGGTCATTTGTTTCATCGTCTTTAATAACTTTCACAAATCCTTCTGCTTCACCATATACAAGTGCTTTACCGATTGCTTTAAACGGCATTTTGCCAACTTTCACAGCATGACCTTTTTCTTTTGCTTCTTGTTCTGTTAAACCCACGCTTGCCACTTCTGGGCTACTATATACGCACTTTGAAATATTTTCATATTGAATTGGGAGCGGCTTTTTATCTCCTATATGTTCGACTGCTACAATTCCTTCACGAGAAGCCACGTGAGCCAGCTGAAGACCACCAATGACGTCACCAATTGCATAGATATGCGACTCTTTTGTTTGATAAAATTCATTTGTTTTAATAAAACCGCTCTCAACAACAATGTCTGTGTTTTCTAATCCAATGCCTTCAACGTTGGCTTGTCTTCCAACAGATACAAGCATCTTTTCAGCTTCGTATGTACTTGTTTCACCATTCACTTCAGCTTTCACTTTGACACTTTTATCTACTTCAACGGTATCCGCTAACACTTTAGCAGAAGTAACTACCTTAATTCCTTTTCGCTGTAGCTGTTTTTTCATTTCAGTTGATATATCGTGATCTTCGGTTGGTAGAATACGATCACTGTATTCAATAATCGTTACCTCAACTCCAAAGTCAGCAAGCATTGAAGCCCATTCAACACCGATTACACCGCCACCAACAATCATAATAGATTGAGGAAGATTTTTCATTTGTAATGCTTCATCCGATGTAATGATAAACTCACCGTCAATCGTTAGCCCTGGTAATGTTCTTGGGCGCGAGCCTGTTGAAATGATTACGTTATTTGGTATAAGCATTTCATTTTCTTCACCGCTCTTTAGCTCAACTGAAATGGTTCCTGGCATCGGTGAAAAGATGGATGGCCCTAATATACGGCCAAAGCCTTCATACACATCAATTTTGCCTTTTTTCATCAGTCCTTTGACGCCGTTATACAGCTGTGTAACAACCAAATCTTTTCGCTCTTGTACACGCTCATAATCGAGTTTTACATCAGATGCTAAAACGCCAAAAGAGTCTGCTTTTTTTGCTGTTTGATACACTTCTGCACTTCGTAATAAAGCTTTGCTTGGGATACAACCTGCATGAAGGCATGTACCACCCAGCTTTTCTTTTTCTACAATTGCAACACTTAGGCCAAGCTGGGAAGCACGAATTGCCGCTACGTATCCGCCGGTGCCTCCCCCTAGAACTACTACATCATATTCCCTTGCCATATATTGTCACACCTTTCCTTTTAAAGTGTAGAAGAGTGAATATGCTCACCAGGATATTGCTTCGCTTTCTCTTCTTGTTTTAAGACGCGCAGTGCTCCTTCAGCCAGTGCTTGAAGTTCGTTTTCTCCTGGAAACACCGTAACATCTGCAATCCACTTTACGCGTTCAATAATTAAACTCACGAACATTTTTGAATAAGCAATTCCACCTGTTAAAATAATTGCATCGACTTTCCCCGCTAACACAGCACTTGCTGCACCAATCTCCTTTGCAATCTGGTAAGCCATCGCTTCATACACTAATTTTGCTTTTTTATTTCCATGTTCAATAAGCTTTTCAACTTTTTGAACATCAGACGTCCCTAAATACCCAACTAATCCACCTTTACCAACAAGCATCTTCATAATATCTTCGCGATAATACTCACCCGAAAAGCATAAGCGGACAAGTTCTCCTACCGGAACGCTTCCCGCTCTCTCTGGACTAAAAGGACCGTCACCGTGTAAACCGTTATTCACGTCAATAACTCTTCCATAGTTATGAACACCAACAGTAATACCGCCACCCATATGCGTCACAATTAAATTCAACTCTTCGTACTTTTTATCGAGCTGAGCTGCAACTTTACGGGCTACAGCTTTTTGATTTAATGCATGAAAAATACTTTTACGCGCCATATGCGGGCTGCCTGACACCCTTGCCACATCTAATAGTTCATCAACAACCACAGGGTCAACAATAAATGATGAAATATTCAAGCCAGAACCAATTTCATACGCTAAGATTCCACCAAGGTTTGATGCATGATGACCTGCATATCCTTCTTTTAAATCTTTAAGCATTAACTCATTCACTTCATACGTACCACCTTCAATCGGACGCAATAATCCCCCACGTCCGCAGACGGCATTAAGCTTTGATAAATTAATCCCTTCTTCATCAAGCGCTTCTAAAATGGATTTTTTTCGAAATTCATATTGATTATAAATGGTTTCAAATACACTCAGTTCTTTTGCTTCATAGCGAATCGTGCGATCAAAAATCATTTGGTCATTGTGGAATACACCGATTTTCGTTGATGTCGATCCTGGATTAATGGTGAGTATTCGATAATCTTGCATAATTAACCAGAGCCTCCTAGCTGTATAAAGTTTAACTTCCATCAGTGAAAATTTTCTTCATCTCCACTGGTGATTAGTTAAACTTATCGGACCTTTACAGACAGCTGATTTCCCACTTCTTTTCTTTCTGGCCTCATCATCTTAAAAGGAAGGATTACTGTCCGTTAAGAGTGGGATAAAATATTGTTTACTTAAATGAAGCTAGGGAGCATATTCCTACAAGTCCCTAGCTGTTGACTGTTAGCGAGAGCGTCTACTTAAAAGGTGATGTCCGTTTTGTAAAAATTGACTACGAGAGCGTCTTAGCTTCTCAATACGCTCTTCTGCTAGGCGATCTGCTGCTACATATGTTGGAATTCCGTCTCGCTTTGAAATTTCAATTACTTTTTCAATATTATCATAAATCGTTTCAACCTTTTTCAATGCGCGTTCGCGGTTATAACCAATTAATTCGTCCGCTACGTTAATTACTCCTCCAGCATTGATTACATAATCCGGAGCATAAATGATTCCCATCTCATGAATCATATCGCCATGACGCGCTTCTTTTAGCTGATTGTTTGCTGCTCCAGCAATTACCTTTGCTTTTAATTGTGGAATTGTTTCATCGTTAATTGTTGCGCCTAGTGCACAAGGCGCATAGATATCACATTCTACTCCATAAATATCCTGTGGGTCTACTGCTTTTGCACCGAATTCTTCAACTGCACGCTGTACAGATTCTTTGTTGATGTCTGTCACAATGAGCTGTGCGCCTTCTTCATGAAGATGACGACACAGGTTATATGCAACGTTTCCGATTCCCTGAACTGCGATTATTTTCCCTTCTAAAATATCCGTACCAAAAGCTTCTTTTGCTGCTGCTTTAATCCCGCGATAAACTCCATAAGCCGTAACTGGTGAAGGATTTCCTGATGAACCAAATGCAGGTGAAACTCCTGTTACGTAATCAGTTTCTTGGTATACAAGGTCCATATCTTCAACTGTTGTCCCTACATCTTCAGCCGTAATATAGCGTCCGTTTAGCCCTTGAATATAGCGTCCAAATGCACGGAACATTTCTTCGTTTTTATCCTTCTTAGGATCACCGATAATAACTGTTTTACCGCCTCCCAAGTTAAGCCCTGCTGCTGCGTTCTTGTACGTCATGCCTTTTGCAAGACGCAGCGCATCTTCAATCGCTGCTTCCTCAGACTCATACGTCCACATTCTCGTTCCACCTAAAGCCGGCCCAATTGTTGTATCATGAATTGCAATAATTGCTTTTAACCCCGATTGCTCATCTTGGCAAAAAACTAATTGTTCGTAATCATACTGTTCCATATAGCTAAAAATTTTCATTGTTGTTTCCTCCTATCAATTATGTGTCGCTACGTTGATTGCTAACGCTAACGAATAAAGTTTACTTTCAGCAGAATCTGCTCTTGACGTAAGTACGATTGGCGCTTTCGCTCCGGCAATAACAGCTCCAACCTTTGCTTGTGCAAAATAAATAAGTGATTTATATAAAATGTTTCCTGATTCAATCGTAGGTACTACTAAAATATCAGCTGCTCCAGCAACTTCACTTTGGATTCCTTTTTGCTCAGCAGCTACGTGACTGATGGCATTATCCAAAGCAAGAGGTCCATCGACAACACAGCCTTTTATTTGACCACGCTTGTTCATCTGTGTTAATAATGCAGCATCTGTGGTAGCTTCCATTGCTGGATTGACCACTTCAACAGCTGCGATTGGCGCTACTTTTGGTGTTGTTATCCCCATTGCTTTTGCAACACCAACCGCATTTTCAATAATTTGAACTTTCTCTTGAATACTTGGTGCAATATTCATTGCTGCATCAGTGACAATAATAGGTCTGTCATACCCCGGAACTTCAAAAGCAGCTACGTGTGATAGGACGTTTCCAGTTCGCAAACCGTTCTCTTTATGTAAAACAGCTTTAAGAATGGTTGAAGTTGAGAGGTGACCTTTCATAACAATATGCGCTTCATTCATTGCTACGGCATGCACTGCTTCTTGCGCAGATTGTTGAGGTGAATTAGTATGCACAATCGTAACTTCGCCCGTTTCCAAGCGTTTTTCAGTCTCTCGCTCTAAAATTGATTTAATTTTAGCTTCGTTTCCATATAAAACAAAACGAGCTAGTTGGTGCTCACATGCCTGGTTAACCGCTTCGAGAGTTTCTGCATCCTCAGCAGCAGCAACGGCAACTGTAACCTGTTTATTTGTTACACTTTTACGCATTAACTGTTTAAGTATCATGAAATGCTCGACCTTTCATGTTAGAGTTTGGTAAGAAAGAAGCTAGTAGCTTCACCACTTTTTATATTTGCAAGAACCATGCCAAATGTTGAGAACATTGAAGAATTCCTCGTTTTCTAACAAGTTCCCTTGATTAAGGCTGAAAACAATACGCTTTATTATTTTTTAGGATATACAATCGATTAATGAGCTCATTAAATCACGTGCAACATTTTGCATGTTGTGCATATTATTGCATGCCTATATTTGCAATTCCGTATTTTTCAAGCTTGTAGTAAAGAGCGCGAATTGATATATTTAGACGTTTTGCAGTTTTGGTTTTATTATAATCATGTTCTTTTAAAACGTGCAGTATAACATCTTTTTCATATTGTTCCACTAACATTGAAAGGGTCTCACCGCTTTGTATAGTAAAATCAACAGATGTTGGTTCAGTGTGTTCACTTACATCATTTAGAGTTGGAAGATGTTTTGCAGTAATGATTACCTCACTATAATGCATATAAATAACAGCTCTTCCTAAAATGTTCTCAAGCTCTCTGACGTTTCCTGGCCAGTCATAGTGGACAAGCAATTTTAATGCATCCTCTGATAGACCTTCTACACTTCTGCCATAGTCTTGGTTAATTTTCGTAATTAAGTGTAGCGCCAAGGTCTCGATGTCTTCTTTTCGCTGTCGAAGAGGTGGAATTTGAATTGGAATTTTATTCAATCGATAGTAGAGATCTTGTCTAATTGTTCCGTCGGCAATCCCTTGTTCCAAGTTCACATTCGTTGCCGCAATCACTCGCACGTTTACAGGAATAGAGCTGGTCCCCCCCACTCGTACTAGCTCCTTTTCTTGTAGTACTCGTAATAGTTTTGCTTGCATATGTGCTGATAATTCACCGATTTCATCTAAGAAAATACTTCCGTTATTCGCTTCTTCAAACAACCCGCGCTTGCCACCCCGCTTAGCACCTGAAAACGCTCCTTCTTCATAACCAAAGAGCTCGCTTTCTAAAAGAGATTCCGATAACGCAGCGCAGTTTACGCGTACAAATTTGTTATACTTTCGTTCACTTGCATTATGAATAGCATGGGCAAACAGCTCTTTTCCAGTTCCAGACTCTCCGCGCAGTAAAACTGTTGCAGGCGTTTTAGCTGCTAGTTTTGCTTGTTCAATGGCTAACAAAAATTCTTCAGATTCACCAATAATGTCAGCAAATGAATACTTCGCTTCTAGCGTACGAATAATTTGGCGCGCTCTGTTTAATTCCGTCGTAAGCTGCTGTATCTCTGAGATATCGTGAATAACGCCTACGCTCCCTTTTAACTTACCATCCACGATAACCGGAGCAACGTTTACAACAACATCTTTTTTGTTGGGTCCCACTTTCATGCTGACACCGCGCACAGCTCTTCTTGTTTTTAACACCTGCATGTGCATGCTTTCTCCTTCAGAAATATCTGTGGTTGCCGGCTTCCCAATAATATCTGAGCGCTGAAGTCCCGTGATTTTTGTATAAGCAGGGTTTATTAATAACCCAACACCTTCTTCATCCACAACTGAAATGGCTTCTTCTGATGACTGAATGATTGCTTCAAGCATTGTTTGAATATCCTTTAAATTAGTTACTTCCTCAGCTAAATTCACCACTTCTGTAATATCTTTAAAAACAGAAAACGCTCCAAATAATTCTCCTTTTTCATTAATCATAGGAATGCGTGACGTAATTACTTTATGACTGTTCGTAATGGTAAACTCTTGATTATAATCCGTCCGTTTTGTCAGTAAAGTCGTTGGTAACTCACTCGCTGGAATGGATTCATGAATATGCTTTCCAATGACGTTTTCACTTTTTAAGTTTGTAATTCGTTCAGCACTTTTATTAAAGAGGGTTATTTTTGCCTCTTTATCTACAACAATCATTGCATCATGCGTAGAGTTAAAGATCAGGTTATATTTATCTGATTCATGCGTTAACCGCTCAATTAATTCTTCTTTTTGCTCCATTAAGCTAGCCATCATTTTAGCAACTGATCCTGGAATCAACAGCGTATTACTTTGTTTTTGCTTATGTAATTCCTGAAAGACACGTTCACTTCCAGTCGCATCTACAATCACATCCACACCTTGGTGAAGAAAAGATGACCAGCTTGTGGACACTTTTATCCCTAATTGCTCTGCATACTTCATCGCTGGCGCCTCAGAGTTAACATCTACTACTCCAGCTACCTTTACGCCTTCCGCTTCTTCAATCATCTTTAATACGGCCAACCCACCCGTGTTAGCACCAATAATCAACACAGTTTGCATATTTTTTCACCTTTTTCATTTAAAATGGAAAAATACTCTGCAACTTCTTGCACCACTTTATCATATAAAACTTTAAACAGTCTTGACAATTTTTTTTGCTGTTTTATCATTTAAGTAAGACAAACCAGGAAAGGATTTCCTAACTATGATGAGGATTATTGCATTGCTCATTTTATTAATTCCCGGAGTTTTAGCAGGTTATGGCATTAAATTAATGAGAGATATGGTGTTTGGCATTTTACAGCCGCCTTTTTCATCCTTAATGCTTCAGTTCACTGTAGGGTTGCTATTTTTTGTAATTGGTTTAGGATTTGTAGCAGGTTTTATTCTTCATCGAGATCGAAAGCGTCAAAAGGTTCAACCTCGCTTTCAGCAAAAAAAAGAAGCATCTCTATCAAAAAAATAGAGATGCTTCTTTTTTTACATACGTTTATTAGCAAATTCATTAACCATCTTCTCAGGATAATCAGTGATGATGGATTCACAGCCATATCCGTATAGCTGTTTCGCTAGCTTCACATCATTCACCGTATATGGACGCACAGGGATACGATAGTCTTTGGAAGCAGCTACGTTTACTTGATTAACCGTACGATAATTTGGATGAAGTGCTCTAGCACCAAGGTGTTGAGCATAAATCCAAGGCTCAAACATTGGGTATGAGTATAAAATAGCGGTTTCAATGGTTGAATCAAAAGATGTTACTCTCGCTAAGCTATTATGATTGAATGAAGATATGATGATACGGTCTTTCATTTTATAATAGTAAATAAGGTCCAGTACTTTCATTTCTAAATAAGGATAGTCAAACAAGTTGTTTTTCAATTCAATATTAACAGAAAACTGTTGATTAGAAGCCCAAGCTAGTACTTCTTTTAACGTAGGTATTTGACACGCGCCGTATTTCTTTTTAAATTTATAGCTCGCATCAAGGCTTCTTAATTCTTTATAATTAAAGTCCCTTATATACCCTTTACCATTTGTTGTACGATCAACTTTTTCATCATGAATAACCATGAGCTCATCGTCTTTGGACATATGAACATCAAGCTCAATTCCATCTGCTCCTACTCTGATTGCTTCTTCAAACGAAATCATTGTATTTTCAGGAAACGTCCCTGCTGCTCCTCTGTGACCCATAATACGCATACTTGCTCAATCCCTTCATTATGACTTATGATTAACAAGGTAGTTGCAATTTATCATAATGCTTACACATATATTTTACAAGAGAATAGGAGTTGATATGTATGAGACCATTACAAATCTCACCTGATACGGCTGTCAAACTAGCTGAAAAACTAAACGTTCCTTTAGAACAACTTATGCACATGCCCCAGCATATCCTATTGCAAAAGCTTGCTCAGCTGGATAAAGAAGACGACAAGAGCTAATGATAGATCACTGGTATTATGGAGCGATCCAAGATAAGAAAGGCCTTTTAAGAAGGTCTTTTTTTTATTTAATTAACTTTTAACAAAAATGATATTTTATTATTGCAAAATGAAAAAGTAAGTGTTATTATCTAATTGTGAAATACTTCACAATATCTAATTCGCCGAAATGATTACAAAAAATTAAAGATGATTTGTTTTTTATTTATCTAACTATGTGAAATATTTCACATACTATTTGCTTGAGGAGGCATTCTTATGGAAATGACATTAGGAAACAAAGTTGTGTTAGTAGGTACAGGTGCAGTTGGAGCAAGCTATGCCTATTCATTAATGAACCAAGGTATTTGCGATGAGTTAGTGTTAGTTGACTTAAACGAAGAAAAAGCACGCGGTGATGTAATGGATTTAGCTCACGGTATCGTATATGCTCCAAGCTCTATGCGCATTTCTTTTGGAACGTACGATGATTGCAAAGATGCTGCTATTGTCGTAATTTGTGCAGGAGCAGCTCAAAAGCCAGGAGAAACAAGACTTGACCTTGTTCATAAAAATGTCAAAATCTTTGAACACATCGTGAATGGAGTCATGTCCTCTGGATTTAATGGTATTTTTTTAGTAGCGACAAACCCAGTTGATATCCTTACTTATGCCACATGGAAATTTTCAGGACTTCCAAAGGAACGCGTGATTGGTTCAGGCACCATCCTTGACTCAGCTCGTTTCCGTCATCTCCTCAGTGAAGAGCTTGGCGCAGCTCCAACGAGCGTCCACGGTTATATCATTGGAGAACACGGAGATTCTCAGCTTGCCGTTTGGAGTGGCGCTAACATTTCTGGAACACCAATCGCAGATCAGCTATCATCAGAACGAAAAGAAGAAATTGCTGTTCAAGTACGAAATGCGGCTTATGAAATTATCAAATCCAAAGGTGCTACTTATTATGGTATCGCAATGGGATTAGCTAGAATTACGAGAGCCATCTTGAGAAATGAGCAGGTTGTCCTTCCAGTAGGAGCCTATCTAGACGGAGAATATGGTGAACATGATATTTATGTAGGTGTTCCAAGTATCATTCACCGTGGAGGTGTAAAGAAAGTCTTAGAACTTCCGTTAGATAAGTCCGAACATGAAAAATTCTCAAAATCTATTCAAACGTTAAAAGCAATTCAGCAGCCATTTTTCTCTTTAACAAACTAAGCAGGAAGCGAGGAAGTTCGCTTTCTCGCTTTCTAAAGGAGCCATTCATATGCTTGTTGATACGTATAATCCATTTCAAAACCTTACGCTTTCAGCACTTATTGCAGCTATTCCCATTATCTCATTTTTAATATGTTTGACCCTTTTTAAAATGAAAGGAATTTATGCAGCACTGTTAAACTTGGGTATTACGCTCTTTCTTGTTATTTACTTTTTTGACCTTTCACCTACGCATGCATTGGGCAGCGTTATTCAAGGGTTCGTTCAAGGTATCTGGCCTATTGGCTATATTATTATTATGGCTGTGTGGCTTTATAAAATTGCCGTTGAAACCGGAAAATTTGATGTTTTAAGAGGTAGTATTATTAACATTTCCAGTGATCAGCGACTTCAGCTATTGCTCATCGGCTTTTGCTTTAATGCCTTTTTAGAAGGAGCTGCAGGCTTTGGTGTGCCAATTGCAATTTGCGCCGTACTACTTGTTTCACTCGGTTTTAAGCCACTTCAAGCAGCTATGCTTTGCCTAATCGCGAACGGAGCATCTGGTGCATTTGGCGCCATTGGGATTCCAGTAGCGATTGTTGATACTTTTCAGTTAGAGAACGTAAGTGCCATGGATGTATCGGTGCAAACGGCTTTAACTCTCCCTTTCATTAACTTTACGATTCCTTTTTTACTTATCTTTTTAATTGATGGATGGCGAGGAGTTAAAGAAACGCTCCCTGCTATTTTGGTCACATCTTTTGTTTATACTAGTGCACAAGCCGCTATGACCATCCTAATTGGGCCAGAGCTTGCTGATATTATTCCTGCGCTTTTAGCAATGGGAGCACTTGCTCTTTTCTTACGTAAATGGCAGCCAAAGCGTATTTTCTTGCTAAATGGACAAGCCCCTACTGTGAGAAAATATCCAGTAAAAGAAGTTATTCTTTCTTGGTCACCTTTTTATTTGTTAACAGGATTTGTACTAATCTGGAGCCTTCCTGTTTTCAAATCTCTTTTCCAACCAGGAAACCTGTTATCACCTTTTGTTTTCACTTTTAATGCTCCTGGAACACCTATTGTACTTTCAATTGATTTCATTGGAGCAACAGGAACGGCCATCCTTTTTGCTGCTATAACGACTGTTTTAACAACGAAAAACATTAACCGTTCTCGGAGCATAGCACTTCTAGGAAAGACAATCAAAGAATTTATCATTCCTATTGGGATGATCTGTGCTGTTATCAGCATCGCTAAACTAATGACATATGGTGGCTTAACAATGGCACTTGGGAATGCCGTAGCCGAAGCAGGTCAAATTTTTCCTTTGTTCTCCCCTGTTCTCGGCTGGATTGGTGTTTTTATGACGGGATCTGTTGTGAATAACAACACGCTGTTTGCTCCAATCCAAACAACGGCCGCATCTTTAATTGGAACAAACCCTTCTATGCTAGTTGCTAGCAACACAGCTGGAGGAGTCATGGCAAAGCTCGTATCCCCGCAGTCAATTGCTATTGCAACAGCAGCAGTTGGTCAAACAGGAAAAGAAGCTGAGTTAACCAAGATGACGCTTCGCTACAGCCTCGCTTTACTTTTATTTGTTTGTATTTGGACTTTTATCTTATCCCTTCTTCAATAAAAAGATCCTCGGCTTTTCAAGCCGAGGATCTTTTTACATTTCTTTTCCACTACGATTCAGAGACTCTTCCACAAACTGAATTTTGTTCATTAGTTTATTG
Organism: Priestia flexa NBRC 15715; assembly: GCF_001591565.1. Taxonomy (GTDB): domain Bacteria; phylum Bacillota; class Bacilli; order Bacillales; family Bacillaceae_H; genus Priestia; species Priestia flexa. The sequence continues at coordinate 14,737 of NZ_BCVD01000003.1, forward strand.
ATTCCGATTGGAAAGAAATACGAACCAAAAAAAGCACATACAAAAGCTTCAGACCAGATTTTTAACCACGTTGACATAAATGTATCATTGTAACCAAAGTTAATGGATACCAAGGTAAATGAAACAAAACAAGAAATACTTAATGCCATACAAAATGCAAAAATAATACGCTTATATTTCATATGAATCCTCAATTTTAAATGTCACCTTCTTTTTTAACAAATAAATTAAAAGTGGGAGTGGATGTTATGTTACTTATTCAATATGTGAAAACCATAACAAGTATGCATAGCAGTTCGTTCCGCTTATTTACAAATCAACACTTTTACAAGTGTATATGGTATCATCTATACTTATTTTAATAAATTAACTATTTTCAAATCTAACCGTACAGATATTTATCATCTTTATTGTACTTAGTGCCTAAAGTTATGAATAGCTTTTGAAAAAACTAGTACAATAAAAAACATCATTCTTTGTAGGATCAGCGTCCTCGTAAAGAATGATGTTTTTTCATTTATCTAAATATATCTTACTATTCAAGGACACTAATAAGCATTCGTTTACTTCTTCCCCTCTCAAGAAGCTTTATGTTCAAGGCGTAATTTATCCGCAACCATTGCAATAAACTCCGAATTTGTAGGCTTTGCTTTTGTCATGCTGACAGTATAGCCAAATAAAGACGAAATTGAATCAATGTTTCCTCTGCTCCAGGCTACTTCAATTGCGTGGCGAATGGCACGTTCCACACGACTTGCTGTGGTATTATATTTTTTTGCAATATCCGGATAAAGAACCTTTGTAATCGAACCAAGTAATTCAATATCTTTATAAACCATGGAGATCGCTTCACGTAAATATAAGTAACCTTTAATATGGGCAGGCACACCAATTTCATGAATAATGCTTGTAATGCTCGCATCTAAGTTTGCAGGTTTATTATCACGCTGTAAGCGCATTGCTGATGAGGATGAACGGTTTGTAAAAGATGATGCTTGACCACTTACCTGGCGAATATGATTTACTAAGTTTTCCATATCAAATGGCTTTAATATAAAATAAGCAGCACCTAAATCGACTGCCTTTTTCGTCACATCTTCTTGACCAAAAGCGGTTAACATAATTACATTAGGATAGTTTTCTTTTTTCATTTCTTTTAATTGACTCAATACTGCAAGCCCGTCTAAATGAGGCATGATGATATCTAGTACAAGCACGTCCGGGTCTTTATCTTTTAAAATAGACAAACATTCCTGCCCGTTATACGCAACCCCGATTACTTCCATATCACCTTGTTCAGAAATGTAATCCTCAAGCAGTCCAATTAATTCTCTATTATCATCGACTAAACATACTTTAATTTTTTTCAAAGTATCTTCCTCCTCATTCCCTTAACTTATACGCCAGTCCCGCATGTCTCTACTCTTTATTCTAAAGGACAAATTCGACAATGCAACATTATTTCCTTTATTTTTTTATAAAAAAGTCTTTTTTATCATTATCCCATAAATTCCTTTTGTTTTCTGGTTTTTTCGACGTTTTTCTAACAAAAATACGACAGTCTTTTCATAACAAAAAGAGCGAACTATTTATCATTAGCTCGCTCTTTTTGATTCTTTTTTATAAATATTAATGCCCGCTTCATTTAACATCCATTCGATATGAACACCATATCCTGAAGTTGGGTCATTCACAAACACATGAGTAACGGCTCCAATTACTTTGCCATCTTGAATAATTGGACTTCCGCTCATTCCTTGCACAATACCGCCTGTTTTTTCTAATAACTTTTTGTCTGTAATTTTAATGACCATTCCTTTAGTAGCAGGAAACTTTTGCGGAACACTACTAACAACTTCCACATCAAATTCTTCCACTTTATCGTTTTCGACCACCGTTAAGATTTTAGCTGGTCCTTCTTTTACTTGATGAGATAGTGAAATCGGCATCGGCTTATCTAAAATGCCATTTTCCATCGTTTCAGATAGCTTTCCAAAGATACCAAATGGGCTATTTGTTTTAATATTACCGATAATTTCTTTATTTTCTGAGAAACGCGCTAGCTTCTCACCTGGAACACCGTTTTCACCTTTTTCAATTGATGTGACGGTAGAGCGTACGATTTGCCCATCTTCTACAACAATTGGCTTTTTGGTATCCATATCGGAAATTACGTGACCTAACGCTCCATATTTTTTTGATTTGGGATCATAGAAAGTCATCGTACCAATGCCCGCAGCAGAATCTCTAATATATAGACCAATTCGATACGCGTAATCTTCTTTGTCTTTTAAGGGATATAACTTTGTTTGTAATTGTTCTTTTTCTCTCATTACTTGTAATTTTAAAGGCTCTCCAGTTTTTCCTGCTTGCTGAATAAATGGCGTAATATCACTCATTTTTTCAATCGTTTTGCCATTGATTTTTGTAATCATGTCGCCTACTTGGATGCCTGCAATTTCACCAGGAGATTTCTTTCCATCTTTCGTATCAACTTGATGATAACCAACAACCAAAACACCTTTAGAGTTCAACTTGACGCCAATTGATTGGCCTCCAGGAATGACTTTAAAGTCAGATAATACTTGAACATCTACTCTTTTGACCGGTACTCCTGCAAGATGAAGCATCATTTCTTCTTTGCCTACTTCTTTGCCAGCTATGCTAAGCTTAGCATCTTGTTTCATCGTTTCAATAACATCATTACTATGAGTGCTAACTGCTAACGATGTGGAAAATTTTACTTCATCACTTTTAAACAGTTTCATTTGTTTTGGGATAGTAAGGTATTGCTGCACAACAGGGATAAAGCCTACAAAAATAAACGAAACAAGGAGAATTGCACCAATTATATATCTAAGTCGATTGTTCATCTTTTCACTCTCCTCGCTTCCTCGCCTAAATGGCTACACTTTTACTTTTGCCTTCTTATAGCCCATTTATAACCGAAGTTCAAAGAAAAATAAAAAGAACCGCAGGAAAGATTTTTAACCGATGTTTACTACATAAAAAAAGCGCTTTTGGCACATAACAATCCACCAGAAGCGCTTTTTAAATAATTATTGTTTAATTTTTGCTGCTAGACCTAACAGTTCTTGGGCATGCTGCTGCGTTAAATCGGTTATTTCGGCTCCTGCAATCATGCGAGCAATTTCTTTTGTTTTCTCTTCTTCGTTTAACGGTAAAACAGATGTTGTAGTGCGATCATCTTTGATTTGCTTTGAAATAAACAAATGTGTATCCGCCATAGCAGCGACCTGTGGAAGATGCGAAATACAAAGCACCTGGGAATCTACAGAGATGGCGTGAATTTTTTCACCAATGGATTGTGCGACACGACCGCTCACTCCTGTATCTACTTCATCAAAAATAATGGACGTAACACCTTGATGCTTAGAGAAAATACTTTTTAGTGCAAGCATAATACGAGATAACTCTCCACCAGAAGCTACTTTAGCAAGTGGCTTTAGCGGCTCTCCTGGGTTTGTCGAAATATAAAACTCCACTGAATCAATACCATCCTTAGTAAACTTAACAGAACCACCGCTCAGTTCGCTATCAGCTTGGTTTGGCGGTAGCTTTTCAAATACGATATTAAAGATAGTTTTAGCCATATAAAGCTCCTGTAGCTCTTGATGAATACTATCCGTTAATTCCGCAGCTAACTGCTTTCTAACCTCAGAAACATTTTTCGCTTCAACAAGCAAGTCCTCTGCTACGCTCGACAGTTTTTGTTTAATTTTTTCAACATGAGTATCTCGGTTCTCAATTCGATCAATTTCATCTTCAATTTGAGCTGCATACTCTAGAATTTCATCAACGCTTTGACCATATTTACGCTTTAAATGACTAATTTCATTTAGCCGTGATTCAATAAAATTGAGACGCTTTGGATCATACTCTAATAAATCGAGCTGCTGGCGAATACGATAAGACACATCTTCAATTTGATAAAAGCTTGATGATATGACTTCTGAAATTTCGCCATAGGTGTCTTCTAAATTCGAAATTTCTTCTGCATGGTTCATAGCTACACCTAGCCAATCTAGTCCTCTTTGCTCACCATGAAGAGCGTTATATGCATCCGTTAAGGACGTATAAATCTTTTCAAAGTTAGAAATTTTAAGGCGCTCATCCATCAGTTGCTCATCTTCATTTGGTTGAAGGTCGGCTGCTTTTATTTCATCAAGCTGAAATTGAATTAAATCTAAGCGGTGGGCCATTTGCTGTTCGTTTTCTGTTAATTGTTCTAATTGTTTCTTTAGCGTTGTATATGTAGCAAACACTTCTCGATATTCTGATAGTGCTTCTTCAACCTTCTGACCTCCATACTGGTCAAGAAGAATTAGATGTCGATCTTGGTTCATTAAGTCCTGATGCTCATGCTGACCATGAATATCCATCAGTGTTTGACCCACTTCACGTAAAATGCCAAGCGTGACTAGCTTTCCATTAATACGACAAATACTCTTACCATTCATGGTAATATCTCGTCTGAGTACCACCATGCCATCTTCAACTTCAACTCCCACCTGCTTCGCTTTTTCATAGCAAGGGTGCTCGTCTTCAATTAGAAATAACCCTTCGATTTCCGCTCGATTTGTTCCATGCCTTACAAACTCGGATGAACCGCGTCCACCAACAAGCAGATGAATGGCATCAATAATAATTGACTTACCAGCTCCTGTTTCACCTGTTAAAACTGTTAAGCCTTTTTCAAACGATACTGAAAGCTCATCAATGATGGCAAAGTTTTTGATTGATAGTTCTGCTAACAATCTGTTTCACACACCTTTACAACATTTCTAAGAATCGATCCGAAATCTTTTGGGTGTCTTCAGGCGTTCGACAAATAATCAAACACGTATCATCACCACAAATTGTACCTAAAATTTCTTCCCAATCTAAATGATCAATCAATGCTCCAATGGCGTTGGCATTACCCGGCAAGGTCTTCATTACCAGCATATGTCCAGCTGAATCAATTTTCACAAAAGCATCCATTAATGAACGCTTTAGCTTTTGTAAAGGGTTAAAGCGCTGATCTGCAGGGAGACTGTATTTGTAGCGACCATCCATTAACGGAACTTTTACTAAGTGAAGCTCTTTAATGTCGCGAGAGATGGTTGCTTGCGTTACGTTAAATCCTTGATTTTTTAAAATATCTACTAACTCATCTTGCGTTTCAATATCATTGTTTGTAATAATATCACGAATTTTAATATGTCTTTGCCCTTTGTTCATACTGGCACCTCACACTAATATGTATTATCTTATTTCTTATAGTATAGACGAAATGTTATGATTCTCTTCCACATCATGCTGACATTCAATTTGATTATACACCTTTGCGTATAAAGGTGTATAATCAAATTGCCAATGCTAGAATTACTAGCATTGGCTTTTGATGCTTGAAAAGAGAAAAGAGCGTTAAGACTTTTTCTCTTTAAGTACAGAATGCGCTTGTTCAACAACTTCTTGAGCTGTCAGACCAGCAAGGTTCTCTCCTTGTTCTCTTTGCCCTTTCCAATGTAGGTGAAGTAAAAATTCAATGTTTCCATCTCCACCCGTAATCGGTGAGTACGATACGTTTCGTACATCATACCCTTCCTTGAGTGCAAAGTTCATCATGTTTTCAACAACTTCTTCATGAACCTTTGCATCTCGTACAATCCCTTTTTTTCCAACTTGCTCACGACCGGCTTCAAACTGCGGCTTCACAAGTGCTACCACATCACTACCTGATACAAGGAGCTGTTTTAACACGGGTAGAATTAGCTTTAAGGAAATGAATGAAACATCAATTGACGCAAATTCAGGTAATCCTGCTGCTAGGTCAGCTGGCGTAACATAACGAAAGTTCGTACGTTCCATTACAACCACTCGCTCATCCTGTCGTAGCTTCCAAGCTAGTTGGTTGTACCCAACATCTAATGCATATGACATTTTTGCTCCGTTTTGCAAAGCACAGTCAGTAAATCCACCCGTTGATGAGCCGATGTCAATCATAATACGATCTTTTACTTGTACATCAAACTCTTTCAGTGCTTTTTCAAGCTTAAAGCCACCTCTACTCACATACGGCATTACTGCTCCCTTTACAGTCAACGGTGTATCTCGGTCAATCTTTTCCCCAGGCTTATCTAACCGCTGTTCGTTCGCGTATACAAGACCAGCCATAACTGTTCGCTTCGCTTTCTCTCTCGTTTCTACCAAGCCTCTTTCGACTAGTAAAACGTCTACTCGTTCTTTTTTCGTCACTTCACTTCAAGCCTCTTTTGTATTGGTCTTACGAGTTTATTTACTCGATTAATTACTTCTTCGGTTGTTAAGTTGATTTCTTCTAATAACTTTGTTACGCTTCCATGCTCAATAAATTTATCTGGAATCCCCATACGATCGATGGCGGAATAATAGCCATGCTCTGAAGAAAACTCTAGTACTGCACTTCCAAACCCACCTTGCAATACGGCTTCTTCAACTGTTAAAACAGGACGATTTGATTTTAAAATGTTATGCAGCATCTCTTCGTCCATTGGCTTAATAAAACGTGCATTTACAACCTCAACTTGAATACCTTTTTTACTTAATGCTTCCGCCGCTTCCATAGCCATTGGAATGGTTGTACCAAACGTTAAGATCGTTGCATCTGTACCTTCTTTTAGCACTTCCCATGTCCCAATATCAATCGATTTTAGCTCGTCATCTAATGGTATGCCTAAACCATTCCCTCTAGGGTAACGCATAGCAATCGGTCCTGCTTCATATGTTAAGGCTGTATGAACCATGTGCTGACCTTCGTTTTCATCTTTCGGCATCATCAACACCAAGTTTGGTAAATGACGTAAAAACGCAATATCGAATACACCTTGATGTGTTTCACCATCTGCTCCTACTAAACCAGCTCGATCAATTCCGATAAATACATTTAGCTTTTGACGACAAATATCATGCACAACTTGATCGTAAGCACGCTGCAAGAACGTTGAATAAATAGCTAAAAATGGCTTCATATTTTGAGTAGCTAAGCCAGCTGCCATCGTTGTCGCATGCTGCTCTGCAATTCCAACATCAAACATACGATCAGGAAATTCTTGTTGAAATGCTTCTAGCTTCGAACCAACCGGCATAGCAGGAGTCACTGCTACAATACGGTCGTCTTTACGAGCCATCTTTAAAACAGTATTACTCACTAATGCGCTCCATCCTACCGGTACATTCTTATCTTTAATAAAGTCACCAGACTCAATTTTATAAGGGCCTGGACCGTGCCACGCACCGCTAGTATCACTTTCCGCTGGCAAGTAACCTTTACCTTTTTTCGTAATAACATGAACGACAACTGGACCTTTTGTTTTCTTGGCATACTGAAGAGTTTCTAAAAGCTCTTCGTAATTATGACCATCCACCGGACCTAGATATGTAAACCCAAGGTCTTCAAAAAACATACCGGACACAACCATATACTTCAGGCCATCTTTAACTCGCTCCGCTGTGGCTGCTAACTTCCCTCCAACGGCTGGCACTTTTTTCAGAAATACTTCTAGCTCATCTTTTACCCAGTTGTATTTCCCTGCTGTACGAAGTCGTCCTAGTACGCTGTGAAGAGCACCTACATTTGGGGCAATTGACATTTCGTTATCGTTTAAAATAACCGTCATATCTGTTTTTTCATGTCCAATATGGTTTAGCGCTTCCAAGGCCATTCCGCCTGTTAATGCTCCGTCACCAATAATTGGGACAACATAAGATTTTGTTTTTTGCAAATCACGCGCAATTGCCATTCCCATTGCAGCAGATAATGACGTAGAGCTGTGTCCTGTTTCCCACACATCATGTTCACTTTCATCCCGCTTAGGAAAGCCACAAAGACCTTTGTACTGGCGAATCGTATCGAATTCGCATGCTCGCCCCGTTAAAATTTTATGAACATAGGACTGATGTCCAACATCCCATAAAAATTTATCCTTTGGGCTGTTAAATACTTTATGAAGCGCAACCGTCAGCTCAACTACTCCTAGGTTTGGCCCAATGTGGCCTCCTGTTGCAGAGAGTTTTGTAATTAAAAAGCGACGAATGTCTTCACTCAATGCTTCTAATTCTGTTATTGACATCTTTTTTAAAAAATCAGGACTTTTTATCGTTGTAAGATCCAATCTGGATCACTCACTTTCGTACTTGTTATAAAGTTACCTTAATACATTTTGTATGGTTTTATACTAATAGTCAATTATTAACACAGTTACTACTTATAATACCTTTGTCAGGTTATAAGTAAACATACCTCTCTTTAAAAGAAAACCGTGAAAAAATAGCCGCTAACACAAATGTGATAACGGCCACCAAAATATTGTATATGTCTTGCAAACCTATGCACTACGTCTTTGACATAGTAGTAAGGCTATTATAGCATAGGCAATATTGGGACTCAATCTTATTTTATCTCATTTATATAAAAAACAGGGCCATTACTTAACGATCACGCTTCGCCACGTATAGACAAATTTCTTCAAGCAACCCCGTATCCAACTTGGTTGTTTTAAGCGCATCTAAGCTAGATTGAATATGATGATGAAGCTTTTGCTTTGCTGCTTCCATCCCAAGTAGAAGAGGATACGTCGTCTTTTCATTCTCCGTATCGCTTCCAACAGGTTTACCAATTGCTTCTTCGGACCCTTCAATATCTAAAATGTCATCTTGAATTTGAAAAGCAAGCCCTAAGTTAAAGCTGAACTTCTCTAGAAGCTCTAATTGTTCCTCAGTAGCTTCACCTAAGATTGCACCTGCTTTCACACAAAAACTTAAAAGCTTTCCTGTTTTATGTATATGAATATCTTCTAGCTGCTGAAGAGTTAAATGTTCATGCTGCTGTTCTCCTTGCATATCAGCAACCTGTCCTTTAATCATACCTTCTGCTCCAGCTGCTTTCACAAGCTCACTTAGAAGCTTCACTTTTACTTCATCTTTTATTTCTGAGGCGTTTATAATTACCTGAAAACTGTTGGTTAATAGCGCATCACCAGCTAAAATCGCCGTCGCTTCGCCATACACCTTATGATTTGTTGGCTTACCTCTTCGTAAATCATCGTCATCCATGCTTGGTAAGTCATCGTGAATGAGTGAATATGTATGAATCATTTCAACTGCGCTTGCAGCTGCGAGCCCTTTTTCTTCATCATGCCCTAATGCTTTTAGCGTCGCAAAGACCAACATTGGTCGCAGACGCTTTCCTCCAGCCGTTAATGAATACAACATCGATTCTTTTAATAGCGAAGGCGCTTGCAGATTCGTTACATATCCATGTAGAAATGTCTCTACTTTACCTTTTGTAAACTGAATGTACTCCTGTAGCTGCTGTTCGCTCACGTCTATTCTTCCTCCTGAACAGTAAAAGGTGCTAACGTGCCGTCTTCTTGCAAAATGCTCTCCATTTGTTTTTCAATTTGCTGAAGGCGATCATGACAGAATTTTGATAAAGACATCCCTTGCTGAAATTTTTCAATCGCTTCTTCTAACGGAATGTCGCCTTCTTCTAACTTATTCACAATTTTCTCTAGCTGGTCCATTGCGTCTTCAAACGTCTGCTCTGTTTTGTTCGCCATTTTTATCGCTCCTTTATATCTGACACTTCACACTGTAATTGTCCATCTGTTAATCGAACTTGAATGGTATCACCTTTTGCCAATTGTTTTGTGGACTTTATTAGCGTCTGATCATCATCGTACACCAGGCTATAACCTCGCTCCATTGTTTTTAACGGGCTCAATGCATGTAGCTTAGAAGCTGTAGTTGCAAATAAAAGGTGTTGCTGTTTCATAATCTGTTGCATTTCTCTTTGCAATACTTTTGCTAGCTGCATGTGCTGTTCACGTGCTTGCTTAACTTTTTGCTGAGGGTGGTTACGCTGCAAGTTCATAGCAAGTTGTTCATACTGATTTTGCTTTCTTTCAAAAAATCTCTTGCTTTCACGATATAATGTATCGATAACGCGGTCAAGTTGTTGCTCTTTTTGTTCGATTAGTTTTTGTGGATAACGAAACGCATACGATTTTTGAGACTTTTCTAATCTTCTTTTACTGTGCTGAATTTTTTCATTCATCGCGCGAAGTAAACGAATATTCCGCTGTGAAATACGCTCTGAAATCTCAGCAATACTTGGTACCGCCAGTTCTGCAGCTCCTGTTGGAGTAGGTGCTCTTAAATCTGCTACAAAATCTGCGATTGTAAAGTCCGTCTCATGGCCAACAGCTGAAATAATAGGCAGCGCGGAATGATAAATCGCGCGTGCAACCACTTCTTCATTAAATGCCCATAGCTCTTCAATTGACCCTCCTCCTCGCCCAACAATTAGCACATCAGCTTCGTCTCGCTTGTTTGCTTCGTTAATTGCTTTTACGATTGAAGGAGCAGCGTTCACACCTTGAACGAGAGCTGGTATAACAATGATTTTAGCGATTGGATAGCGCCTCTTTAGCGTTGTAATAATGTCGCGCACTGCGGCTCCTGTCGGGGATGTAATTACACCGATTGTACTCGGGTATTTAGGGAGATTTTGTTTGTGGGAAGCATGAAATAACCCTTCTTTTTCAAGCTTTTTCTTTAACTGTTCATAAGCTAAGTAGAGATTACCAACGCCATCAGGCTGCATTTCCTTTACATACATTTGGTAGTTTCCACTCGGCTCGTATACAGATATTTCGCTGCGAATTAACACTTTCATTCCTTCTTCAGGCTGAAAGGCTAATTTGCTGTTATGACCAGCAAACATGACCGCTGCAATGCGAGCATTTTCATCTTTTAAAGTAAAATACATATGACCTCTACTATGCTTTTTAAAGTTAGATATTTCACCTTTAATCCAAATATCTTGTAGATGAGGATCGACATCAAATTTCCGCTTAATATAGCGTGTTAATGCTGACACAGTTAAATAACGAACTTCACTCATAATATAACCTCCTTGTTTCTAAAAGGTTCTTCCCCTCTCCTTTTTAGATAAAGGAGAGAAGTACCCTATTAGATTGTACTCGGTTAACGAGATAGAGTAACAGCTACCTTCGATAATACGCCATTAATAAAGCGACCAGATTGATCATCACCAAATACTTTTGCTAACTCAATTGCTTCATTTATTGTAACATTTCCGGGAATTTCTTCTTCGTATTTCATTTCATATACCGCCATACGTAAAATAGTACGGTCTACCGTTGCAACTCGATCTAACGTCCATTTTTCTAAGTGGTCGCGTAGAATGCCATCAATCTCTTTCTGATTGTTTGCCACGCCTAACACTAATTTTTCTAAGAAATCGTCACCTTTTCCCTCTTGCAACACATTTTCCATCGCTTCTAGTGGCTCAATTTGCCCAAGATCGTGTTGAAATAAGGCCTGTAATGCTTTTTGTCTTGCTGTATGTCTTTTCATTATTTTGACTCCTTTATTTATCTACTTTCACTAGTATACCTAGATAATAGCACAATTTATTGTAAATCAAAGAAGGAATTTCACCCGTCATTACTATCTCATTTTTACGCGGCTTTTAATCATCCAACACTAGAAAGCGTAACATGGCGTCCTTCTTCATTAAGTGCTTTTCCGCCATGTTACACCTTCTAGACCAACTCATAAACACGAAAAAGACCGTCTATGTGACGAGACAGTCTTTTTCACTTTACCATAGCTTGTCTGGAAAAGAAATAACTAAAATTAGGAGTTACTCCTCTTCTTCAACTTCTTGCTTTTGCGTATCAAATTGAACACCTACAATATGAATATTTACTTCATCTATTTCAATTGCTGTCATATTTTTTAACGCTTGGCGGATATTATCTTGTACCTTTTGCGCCACAACCGGAATAGATACACCAAACTTCATCATGCAGAATACATCAACTTTAATACCATTTTCAGTTAAATCAACTTTAACGCCTTTTCCATGGTTTTTCTTCCCTAACTTTTCAACGACACCTGCTGCAAAATTGCCACGCATAGCCGTAACACCATCTACTTCTGAAGCCGCAATCCCTGCAATTACTTCAATGACTTCAGGAGCAATTTCAACTTTACCTAAGGAATTTGGATGTTCTTCCATTTCTAATACATGATTTTCGTTCATGTACAGCACCTCCTATTATTTATACTATACTACGAATTCATTACATCATGTAGCTCAAGAAATTTTGTATTGAATTCTCCACCTACAAACTGTTCGTGATTTAATAATTTCAAGTGGAACGGAATCGTTGTTGCAACTCCTTCAATAACAAACTCACTTAAAGCACGCTTCATTCGCTCGATTGCCTCTTCGCGAGTTGGTGCATGAACAATTAGCTTCGCAATCATAGAATCATAATATGGCGGGATTGTATAGCCTGGGTATGCGGCTGAATCAACGCGTACTCCGTAGCCCCCTGGTGGTAAATACATTTCGATTGTTCCAGCAGATGGCATGAAGTTTTTCTCAGGGTTTTCTGCGTTAATACGACATTCAATTGCCCACCCATTAAATGTTACTTCCTCTTGTTTTAAAGGAAGATGTTCGCCATTTGCTACTTTAATTTGTTCCTGAATCAAGTCAACACCTGTTACCATTTCTGTTACAGGATGCTCTACTTGAATCCGCGTATTCATTTCCATAAAATAGAATTTATTTTCGCGATAATCAAAGATAAACTCTACTGTACCAGCCCCTGTATAGCCAACTGCTTGAGCCGCTTTTACAGCTGCGTCTCCCATTTTAGTACGTGTTTCTTCATTTAATGCTGGAGAAGGCGTTTCTTCAATTAATTTTTGAAGTCGGCGCTGAATACTACAGTCACGCTCTCCTAAATGAATCACGTTACCATGTGTATCTGCTAATACTTGAATTTCAACATGACGGAAGTCCTCGATGTACTTTTCAATATATACACCAGGGTTACCAAATGCCGTAGCAGCTTCTTGTTGCGTAATCGTAATTCCTTTTACGAGCTCTTGCTCCGTTCTCGCAACGCGAATTCCTTTTCCTCCACCGCCGGCTGTTGCTTTAATAATAACAGGGTACCCAATATCTTTAGCAATTGACATGCCATCTTCAACAGACTCTACGATACCCGTTGAGCCTGGAACAATTGGCACACCTGCTTCACGCATTGTTTCTCGCGCAATGTCTTTTGTTCCCATTTTTGTAATAGCTTCAGGAGTAGGTCCCACAAATGTAATATTGCATTCGCGACAAAGCTCTGCAAAATCAGAGTTCTCCGCTAAGAATCCATATCCAGGATGGATTGCATCACAACCTGTCGATGTTGCAACGCTCATGATATTTGTAAAGTTTAAATAACTATCTTTTGATGCCGTAGGTCCGATGCAATAAGCTTCATCTGCAAGCTGTACATGAAGAGCGTTGCGATCGGCTTGGGAATAAACTGCAACTGACTCTACGCCTAATTCTTTGCAGGCACGAATAATACGAACTGCAATTTCTCCTCTATTTGCAACTAAAAGCTTTTTAATCATGTTTTACCGCTCCTTATTCAGGCTTCACTAAGAACAGAGGTTGACCATATTCTACAAGCTGACCATTCTCAGCTAAAATTTCCACAATCTCACCTTTAACCTCTGCTTCAATTTCATTAAATAATTTCATTGCTTCAACGATGCACACAATGGAATCTTTTTGAACTTTGTCACCCACTGCAACATACGCATCGTCGTCTGGAGAAGATGATGCATAAAACGTTCCAACCATTGGAGACGTAATTTTATGTAGATTCTCATCTTTTGCTGGTGCTGCTTCTACTGGCTCAGCTGTTTTTGTTTCACTTACGGCTGCCGCTTGTGGCTGAGCAGCAGGTTGTGGTGCTACTACTTCAGGAGTTGATGAAACAACTTGTACAGGTGCAGCGTTCTTTGAAACAATTGCACCTTTCTTTTTCATTTTTACTTTTGCCCCTTCATGCTCATATACAAATTCTTCAATGGATGATTGATCAACTAATTTAATTAATTCACGGATTTCTTGAATTTTCAACATATTAAACACTCCTACTTCATGAAATAGAAATCTTTCTACTACTTTGCTATGATACGACAAATTGCAATCTTCATTCAATTTGCTTTGTGCGCATGTAAAAGAATAATCTACTCAAAATGGGTTTTAGAACTTACTATTATTTCCAATTATAATTGTATCGATAGAGAAATTACAATTGCAGAAAAACATTATAACCTAGTACTAATATAAGGCTATAATGATAATTATAACCCAATCACCTGGATAAATCCACGTTAAAATTCAGCTATCAGCCTAGTAAGAATCATAAAAAAAGCGATGACAATAGGCTTCATCGCTTTTTGAATTGATTTATTTTGTTGGTTGAAACTCAACTGCTACCTCTTTTTGCCCAAGCTCTTTTTTCACTAATTGAATAATTTCATTTGCTTTTGCTTTAGAATGCTTTTCAGTTTTCACAGTAATGTTAACCTCGCTACCATCAGCTCTTACCAGTGCATCTTCATAACCTTTAGACTTAATTAAAGTTTCAATGACAGCCTCTTTCTCTGCTAGCTCCGATAGCTGGTCGATTTTATCCATTGCTTTACTTACTTCAGTAGCTGATACGTTTTTAGAAGCAGCTACTTCCTGTAACTCTTCTTTCAGCTTGCTTCTCTCATCAATTAGCTCTAAGCGAAGCGCCGTAAATAATTCATCACTTTCTACATTTGATACAGTCGTTTTGCTCTCTGTAGTAGACTTAGCATTTTCCTTTTTTGTATCTTCTTTTGCTGGCTCTTTAGCATCTTCTTTTACAGCTTCTTTGTTCGTATTTTCTTCTTGTTGATCCACAACCGCTACGTTTGACTGAGGGCTTTCTGGCGTTGTCATATAATACACTGATAAAACCACTACTAAACTTAACATTGTTAATAACCAAACTGTTTGCTTTTTTAATAACATTTGGATTTCCCCCTTAACCTTTTTTAGGTAATACAGCAACTCTATGACTAGGCACATCTAAGGAGCGCGTGACTGCTTCAATAATCCATTTTTTCACTTCGATATTATCAGCCCCTTTCGCAACGACGAGGATACCTCGTATTTTCGGCTTTTCTGTTTTCACTACAACAGGCTTTTCCTGGTCACCACTTCTGACGATAACTAACTTTTCATCCGTAGACATGTCTTCTACTTTTCGTTTTCCACCCTCACGATCTGTTTCGTCTGTCGACTGCTTTTGGGTCACCGTGTTTTTTTCATAAACTTTTGCCTCTGTTGCATCGAGGTTTACGATTACTTCCACCTTGCTTACACCATCAATCTGTTCTAATACGTCTTGTAACTGTTCTTCATATTTTTTTTCATAATCAGTAATCGCTGTATTTTTTTTTGAACCAAATGCCGGGACATCCTCTTGGTCCTGTACAGTAGAAGAAGCTGGTTTTGCTTCATCTACTGTTGATTGCAACATACCCTTTGAACCGTTCATGAGCATAAACACCATGCCTGCTGCTAATAAAATACCCATGTAGACAAGCTTAGACGGCTTCTTATCATCTGATTTTTTTGTCAAGGAGAAAAGTCTTTTTAAAAATGATGATCCTTCTTTTTTATCATTCATGTCACGTTCACTCCTCCTCCAAGTTTACAATCATTTGTTTTTCATCTATGCCCCATTTAGCTGCTAGATACGTAGTAATATCCGTCGCTTCTTTTGAAGGTTCCTTTTCAATTGGTGTGGAGGTGTCAATGGAGATTTCTTTCACAACTGCCACGGCCTGTTCATCCTCAGGCTCTTCTGCACTCATCACAACTGTAATCGTTTTTATATTGTCGGCTTCGGGATCTGCTTCTTCGTTTTTCGTTTCAATGTGCATCTGATCAATTGCTACACCATACTGTTCCATCAGCTCCTCTTTTACCTCTGTCTCCATTTGGACAGCCATTTGTTCTAAAATATATGCACGTTGTGAAGCTTGTATTTCTTTTTTCTTACTTTCTATTAAATTTTCTACTCCTGCATCGTCACTAGCCGCTGACAATCGAATAGAATTAAACATTTTGTTCACGTCTACTTTTAAAATTTGAAAGACTGGCGTAACAATAATTAACATTAAAAGCAAGCCGATGACGAGCTTCGTATACTTTTGAAAGCCTGAACTAGGAAGCAGTAAATTTATAACGGTTGCTAGTAAAATAAATAGAATAATATTCGTAATCCAACTTGTTAGTGCTTGCATTTCTTTCCCTCCTATCTCACCATCATCGTAACGTTGCTGGCCGTAATGATGACTGTTAAACATAGGAAAAACATCAGTGAGACAATTGCCAATGCAGCAAAAATGTAAACAACACTTTTACTAATAATGCTTAAACACGAAATAACAGGACCACCGCCAATCGGCTGTAAAAGTGCTGCTGCTAGCTTATAAATAAGTGCTAGGGCTAATACTTTAATAGCTGGAAAAGCAACAATTAGAAGTAAAACCACCACTCCTGCTATTCCAACTGTATTCTTTAAAAGAAGTGAAGCTGTGATAACGGTATCTGCCGCGTCCGTAAACACTCGTCCCACAACTGGAATAAAGTTTCCCGTAACAAATTTAGCGGTCCGAATAGTAATTCCATCCGCCACAGCAGAAGTAGCACCTTGTACTGAAATGACTCCTAAAAAGACTGTTAAAAAGATTCCTAGAATACCAATGCTGACGTTTCGAAGTAGCTGAGCTAACTGTGTAACCTTGTACTGATCTGAAATAGTGCTCACAATGCTTAATAGTGCTGATAAAAATAATAGTGGCATGACTATATACTGGATGAGCATCCCGCTAATGTTCATTAAAAATAAAATGACTGGATGAAAGAAAGCAGCCGATATTACCCCGCCTGATGAAGCCATTAACGCCAATAATAATGGCACTAAGGCTAAAATGAACTTAGACATTGTTTCAATTGCGCCGGTTGCGTATGCAATGGCTACTTGAAAACTATTTAAAGCAATGATAATTAACACCATATAAACAAGTGCATATGCCACTTTACTAACAGCTTGCTGATTGAATGCACTTTGTAACGTTTGTAAAAAGACGCTGAATACGGTTAACATAATGAGCGTTCCCAGCAGTTTTCCATTTGAAATAATTTCATGAAGTAAAAATTTCACCAACCCGTTCAGCCATTCTTGAAGTGAAAACTCTTTGTCACCTTTTAAGAAGTCAACTAAACTACCTTTTTGACTTTCTGGTAAAAAGCCGCCATACTGAGTCAAGATATCATCCCAAAATTGCTTCACTTCGTCGATATCGAGCTGGTCTATTTGTTCATCTACTATTTCTTCTTGAGGCGCAGACTGAGAGGCTTGTACATTATTTGGAAAGAAAAAGAAGAGGAGCAAAAGGAATGCGAGCAATTTTCGTTTACTCATACACCACTTCATCTCGTCACCTCATAAGCTTAATAATTTAGGACGGTAGCATGGAAATAATTGTTTCAATAATTACTGTTAAAATTGGAATAGCCATTGATAAAATTAAAATTTTACCGCCCAGTTCAATTTTAGAAGCAATCGCACCTTGCCCAGCGTCCTTCGTAATCTGAGCACCAAACTCTGCAATGTAAGCAATCCCTATAATCTTTAAGATTGTTTCCACATAAATCATATTCACATGTGCATTCACAGAAAGTTTTTCAATCATTTTAATAATCTCGTATATCTGATCGATTAAAAATAAAAAGATCACGCAGCCTACAAAGACAACAAGTAAAAAGGCAATGGGCGATTTATGTTCTTTTAAAATGAGTGCTAAAAAGGTAGCCACTAAGCCTAAGCCCACAATTTGTATCATTTCAATGGCTAATCACTCCCTTAGCTTTGAAATAAAAAAACGGCTTTAATTTTTTGAAATAAATCTTCAACAATCGATGCAACCATAAACAAGATATAAATAAACCCTATAAGCGTTACCCAGTTCGCGTAATCTTTCTTCCCCATTTGCTCTAACACCGTAACGAGAAATGCTACAACAATACCGATTCCTGCTATTTGAAAAATTGTATTCATATCAATGTTCATCCCTAATTCCCCCAATCACTACATCAATAAAATGACGAGTAGCAATCCTGATAAAAAGCCCAGACTTTTTATCATTTTTTCATACCGATTTTGCTGTTCAAGTGCGTCCTGTTCTTCCCGATCCAAATGGTTAATAGCTAATAATATATGTTTTTGTTGGGAATACCGATCATGTTGTCCTAACGTTTCACCAAACTGCTTCAACACTTCAAGTTCTCCCTCTTTAAAGGCAAGCGCTTTTTTATGAGTTTGAAGAGCGTGCTCCCACGCTTCTTTGGCAGTGGTCATTCCTTGTGTTAAACGCTGTTCAAACTCCTTAAAAAAAAGCGATAACGGATCAGGAAATTGTTTTGAAAGCATATGTGAAATTTCATGAAGTGGGCGATTACTGTACATAATTTCTGACTCTAACGATCGTAGCGCTGTTTTCAATTGCCGAAGTTGCCTCGGCCTTTCGCTAAGCTGCTTGGCAACTTCAAAACCCGTGAACGTAGAAGCAAGCAAAATAAAAATAGCTCCTAAAATTTTCATTTCTTCGTCACCCTTTTTATTTCAAAGAATAATTCGACTTCAACGAAAGTGGCTTTCTTCCTCGGTCATAGATGGTTTTTACAGTTCCTGGACCATTCTCATTGGTTAATACGATATAGCGTTCGAATACTTCAAGTTCTATTAATTGTTTCAAGGAGGGACGTTTATTTAAATCAAATAGATCATAACCATGCACCGTCATAAACACTTGTACACCCGCATTGACAGCCTCTAACACAGCTTGACAATCTTCTTCACTTCCTACCTCATCCACAATTAATACGTTTGGACTCATCGATCGAATCATCATCATCATTCCTTCAGCTTTCGGACAGCTATCTAAAACATCTATTCGTGTTCCAAAAGTATGTTGTGGAACACCTTTGACACAGCCTGCGATTTCCGAGCGTTCATCTACGATACCCACTTTAACCGCTTCAATCTTTCGTTGCCTATTCCCTGTGCTCATCATTCTTGCTAAGTCTCTTATCATTGTTGTTTTTCCCGTTTGTGGGGGACCAATCAAAATGGTGCTAAGCCATCGGGATTGGTAGAGAAGAGGAATTAGTGGTTCCGCTATGCCAATCTGTTCTTTTGCCACTCGAATGTTGAACGACGTCACATCACGGATTACACGAACATGTCCATTTTCAGTAATAACTTTACCTGCAAGTCCTACTCGATGACCCCCTTCAATCGTGACATACCCTTTTTTCAATTCTTCTTCAATCATATAAATAGAGAAATGACTGAGCTTGTTTAAAATAAATAGCGTATCTTCTGCCGTTACCACATAGGACAAAAAGACTGGCTGACTGTCAATTGTTAGCTCAATTGGCCTTCCAATTCGAATGCGCACTTCCTCTAAAGTATCTATATAGCGCTGTATATATGGCTGTACATTGCGCTTAATGCCTTCTGGAAAAATAGCCACAATTTCATCTAGCATTGAAATCCCCTCACCTTTATACTCATTTCAATGTATGGCAAGCTTTTACTTGTTATGTCAGAAACTTCACTTAAATACCCCAATTAAAATTAAAAGGACGCCTGTACCGATGAGCACAAGCTTGCCAAAAGATAGTTGGTCAGCAACTGATACTAATCCAAGGCTAAATGACGTGATCATCACAATTGGCCCTACCAGCGCCAGCATTCCATTAATCATTAATGCTTTTTTGACATCATTATTCGTAAAAATTAAAATGGCTGCGATGAATTCAATAAAAGATGAGACAAACCGTAAGCAAGCCATCGTCAAAACAGTTCCGTTTATGTGATCAAACCAATGCTTCATAACTTCCTCCCACGTATTACATCATTTAGTACAACCTATGCAGTCCGTAGACAACTTATCACTTACGAAAAAGAAAAGCATAAAAAAAGAAGAGATAATCATCTCTTCTTTTTTATGCTTTATTATGCACGTGATACATAGCTGCTATCTGCTGTGTTGATAATTAATACATCGCCTTCATTCACGAAGAATGGAACTTGTACAATTAGGCCTGTTTCAACCGTAGCTGGCTTCGTACCACCTGATGCTGTATCACCTTTAATACCTGGTTCTGTTTCAGTAACTTTTAATTCAACTGTATTTGGAAGCTCAACACCTAGCGTTTCACCTTGATACATCATGATGGCTACTTCCATGTTTTCTTTTAAGAACTTTAGCTCATATTCAATTGCTGATGCTGGAAGTTCTAATTGCTCATATGATTGGTTATCCATAAATACGTGCTGATCACCACTTGCATATAAATACTGCATTTTACGGTTATCAATTTGTGCTTTTGCTACCTTTTCACCTGCACGGAATGTTTTCTCTTGAACAGCTCCAGTACGTAAGTTACGAAGCTTTGAGCGAACAAACGCTGCTCCTTTACCTGGCTTTACGTGTTGAAAGTCCATTACGCGCCAAATACCTCCGTCTACTTCTACTGTTAGACCTGTGCGAAAATCGTTTACTGAAATCATGAAAAAATCCTCCTACATCTTATAAAATAATAAGTTCTTTCGGTGAGTATGTTAATGACTCATTTCCTTCTTCTGTTACCACGGTATCGTCTTCAATACGAACGCCACCAAGGTTTGGTATGTAAATACCTGGTTCAACCGTTACAACCATTCCTGGCTGCAGCGTATCCTGAGACTTCACAGAAAGCGACGGGCCTTCATGAACCTCTAACCCCACACCATGACCTGTAGAATGACCAAAATACTGTCCATATCCTTTTTCTACAATATAGTCTCTTGTTAAGGCATCGGCTTCCTTACCCGTAATACCCGCTTTAATTCCTTTCATGCCTCTTAACTGCGCCTCTAATACTGTATCATAAATTCCCTTTAGTCCTTCACTGACTTTCCCTACCGCAAATGTACGGGTAATGTCAGAACAATAGCCTTTATAATACGCACCAAAATCAAGCGTAACAAATTCTCCTGCTTCAATGACTTTTTCAGAAGCAACGCCGTGCGGTAATGCCGAACGATGACCTGACGCCACAATTGTATCAAACGAGGACGAAATTGCACCTTGCTTTCGCATAAAGAACTCCAGCTCATTAGACACTTGAAGCTCTGTTACACCAGGCTTAACGAAGGTCAAAATATGCTCATATGCTGCATCTGCAATTTTTGCAGCTTCCTTTAATATCTTAATCTCTGAGTCACTCTTTATCAAGCGTAAGTTTTCAACGGCAGTGGAAACTGGAATAAGCTCTGCTTTGACTTGCTTTTCAAGCTGTTGAAACTGAGCATATGAAACATGATTCTCTTCAAAGCCAACGCTTTTCATTCCAAGCTTCGTAATAACCTGCCCTACTTCTTCTAAGATTGGGCCTTTATGTTGCACAATTTCAAATCCCTCTGTTTGTTCAGCGGCCTGCTTTACATAACGAAAATCTGTGATAAATACAGCTTTATCGTTAGAGATTACTGCTATACCTGCCGAACCAGTAAAGTTAGTCATATAGCGACGGTTATATTCACTTGTAATAACCATACCGTCAACATTTAACGTATGAAACTGTTTGCGTAATTTCTCTATTTTCATCCTTCATTCCCCTTTCTTTTGCAACAGAGCAAGAACCGCTAACTCATATCCATAAATACCCAAACCTACAATTTGTCCTGCTGTGACAGGCGCCGTCACTGATTCGTGACGAAATGCTTCTCGCTTATGTACGTTTGAAATATGAACTTCAAGCACAGGAACTGAAATGCTTGCAATCGCATCGCGGATTGCGTAGCTATAGTGGGTGAATGCCCCTGGGTTAATGACAATTCCATCAAAGTTCTCGTCTGCTCCATGAATCCAATCAATAATAACTCCTTCATGATTAGACTGAACACATTCAATATGCACACCCTGTTGCTCAGCAAGCTGCTGGAGGTTGTGCTCTAACGTTTTTAAATTCTCTCTCCCATAAACTGCTGGTTCTCGAACACCGAGCCTATTTAAGTTCGGACCATTAATTACCAAAAACTTTCTCATGGACACTCTCCCTTGCTTACACAGCTATTTTTATCATTAAAATAAACCTTACGTTTTCTCTTTTTAGTTTATCATAAATCAAAACATTCACACTACTCATTTACAAGTTCTGGGTTATGTCTAGAACTGCTGTTTAGCTCTGCTGCCTCAAAGGAAATGGAATATCCGACAAATACCCCGTATAAGATGTATAAACAAATAGTTGTAATAATGGTATTAGACGTTAATTCTCCTATCATTTTCATACTTGGAAACAACGGGTTGAGTAAAAGGAAAACGAGCGCCCAAAGCACTGCCCCATATGCAATACCAAACCATATTGATTTAAACTTTTTTAAGAGCACATAGTAAAGAAGCGCTACACCAATTGATATAATACCAATTATCAAAACGCTAACAATAAGCCCTGGCCAGCGATCTTTCCAGCTACCAAAAGCCCACGGCTGTAAAATCGTATTGGGATGAATTTCACTAAAGCTAAATAAATACGTAATGTATCCCATTAAGCTCCAAAACACTCCTCCTACAAAACCAATAACTACCACTTTAGCTAAGAATGAGCCTTCCTTTGATTGTATTTGTTGATGTGTCGACTTATTATCTTGTTTAGCTGTCATCTTCATCACCTCTACTGAATAGTATGAGCTGATCTTTACTGTTCTATTATAAAGTTGAACGTTTCTTAATGAAAACAACAGGAAAATTTTATCATTTCATGTGTGATATAGAAAAGTTTTGTCTAAACTAGATAACATACATCGACCTAGAGGTTTATTCGAAATTGCTGTAGAATATAAATTATTAAGGGGCAATTAGTCTGAGTTAGGTTGGTGTCTGAAATGTCTAAATTACAAAAAACCGCATACGGTGGGCAGGCTGTCATTGAAGGAGTCATGTTTGGCGGCAAGAAAATGATGGTCACTGCCATTCGTCGCAAAGATCAATCTATTGAGTATTTTCAATCTTCTCGGAGATCGAATCGTGTACTAACAGCGCTGAAAAAAATTCCGTTTTTAAGAGGAATTGCAGCGATTATTGAAGCAAGTGCAAACGGTACACAACATTTAAATTTTTCATCTGAACGTTACGATGTACATCCTAACGAAGACGATGTAATTAAAGAAGAAAAAAAAGAATCAAAACTATCCTTAATATTGGGTGTTGCAACAATTGGTGTACTTTCTTTTCTATTTGGAAAAGTGCTTTTCACTCTAATCCCAGTGTTTTTAGCAAATTTGACTCGTCCTATTTTCGCTTCCGATTTAGCACAAGTAGTGATTGAAAGCTTCTTTAAGCTTTTATTATTGCTCGGTTATATTTACGCGATTTCACAAACTCCGCTTATTAAACGCGTCTTTCAATATCACGGAGCAGAACATAAAGTCATTAATGCGTATGAAAACAATCAGGAACTTACGGTAGAATCAGTTCAAGCTCAGTCTCGGCTACACTATCGCTGCGGAAGTAGCTTCATTCTATTTACAGTTGTCGTTGGAATGTTTGTCTATCTCCTTGTCCCTACGGACCCGCTTTGGCTTAGAGTCGTAAACCGACTTGCTTTGATTCCCGTCGTGTTGGGTTTATCTTTTGAAGTACTACAATTGACCAATAAAGTTCGCCATGTACCTGTTTTACGATTCTTAGGTTACCCTGGGCTATGGCTACAGCTTCTTACTACAAAGGAACCTAAGGATGACCAAGTCGAAGTTGCAATCGCTTCGTTTCAAGAGCTTTTACGCATTGAAAATGAGGGAAAATCTGTAACCGGTGGCGAACAAGTAAGTTAAGACTGTTTTGCTTTCTTTTATCATTTTAGGAGGTGAACAAAATGAGGCGTCCATTCGTTAAACCACTTGTTAATTCATTAATTGCTTTAGGAATCATTGGGTTTATTTACACACTTGCAACAAATCCAACAAGCCTATTGCGCCAAGCAGGCTATATCTTTTTATTTATCATTTTGTTTTACTTAGTTTATCGGTTTATTATCCGTCCTGCCCAAACCAAAGGACAAGACAAAGGCTATCATCGAGCTGTAAAACAATCAAAAATACGCCAAAAAGAAAAAGAACGCAGCGGTAATAAAGTGGATATGAACGCTTATCGAAACGTCCAAAAACGTCCATCTGCTAAAGTTAACAAACCGTTAAAGAAGAAGAAAAGCAATACACATTTAACAGTCATTGAAGGCAAAAAAGGAAAAAAGAAAAACCGTGCCTTCTTTTAATGAAAAACTGCGCCTTACAAAGACGCAGTTTTTTCTATTTAATAGCACCATCTTTTTAAGAATAGCTCCGCTTTATTCTTGCCATAGTGAAAAAGCTGATGTTTCTGTTCGTCTGGTAAGGAAAATTCCGTAGCGAACACTTCACTAACTGGTAAAAAGATAATATTTCGCTCGTGACGTTTTGATATATGCCTTGCATCATGAGCGTCTTTCATTGTATCAAATAAAGCTGAAAACATCGCGATTGCATTTTTAATATTTTTTTTATCTTCTTCTTTTTCACGGGGGCTAAGCTTAATACCCAAAACAGGCCTTTGTTTACGCTTTTGATCATCGTCAAATAAAAAAATAGGAAAGTTACTTAATACCCCACCGTCCACAATGAGGCTTACGGGATTTGTCCGCAGCCTAACTGGCTCAAAAAAGTAGGGAATGCTACAGCTCATCCGCACAGCTTTTGCTACAGGAAATTTCTTTGGATCTATTCCATACCTAGGCAAATCATCGGGTAGTATAACGAGCTTACTATTTGTTAAATCAGAAGCAATGATGCGCAGCGATCCCGCTGGCAAATCACCAAATGTAACAATGCCTCTTGCTTTTAATTTACTCGCTATCCATTTTTCTAATTTTTCACCTTTATATAATCCTAAGTTCCAATAGAGAAGAAGCCACTTTGTTAAGGCGGATGGAAGAAAAGAAACGCGTTGATCTAGCAAAGACTTCACATTCATTTCATCCATCATCTCCATCATTTCGTCACTTGTATAACCTGCCACAATAAGAGCGCATACAATTGAGCCAGCACTTGTACCTGCTAGACGCCTGAAAATAAAGTCTCGCTCCTCTAAAGCTTGTAAGGCCCCAATTAATGCAAAGCCTTTAAGGCCACCACCTGAAAAAACGCCATCAATATACAGAAGTTCTCAACTCCTTCAGTCTGCCTCCTATCTACACTTTAGTACCTCTTTTATTAAATTATGCTAAAAATAAAAAAGAGCCGTTCTAATCTAAATTAGAACGGCTTTTCCAATATGCGTTATAGCTGTTGCTCTTCTTCATTTTTCTTTTGGACACTTCGCAAACCTTGCACACGCTCTGGATCTTCCTCAAAATATTGTACTAAATCACCGATTCTGTCAATTGAGTTCCAGCTTAGATGATGCTCAATACCTTCAACATCTTCATAAATATTTTCTTCATCTACACCGATAATATGCAGCAGTTGCTCCAATAGTTCATGGCGATAAACAAGACGCTTACCAATCTTTTGTCCTTTCGGAGTTAAAACAAGACCGCGGTATTTTTCATAGATTAAATATTCATCTTTATCAAGCTTCTGCACCATTTTTGTGACTGATGAGGGATGAACTGTTAAAGCATCAGCGATATCCGAAACCCTAGCATATCCTTTATCTTCAATCAGCATATATATTTGTTCAATATAATCTTCCATACTTGGCGTAGGCATGAAATCTCCCCCAATAAAATAATTATTATGTATAAACTAACGAAACACGCTTCTGTAAACTTTTAGTAATATACTGCTCAAAAAGACGAAAACTAACGATATACCAAAAGACATTCATGTAAAATCATACTATATAGTATAAGCAAATACAAGGAAATCTAGTATGCATTTATCTCAACATATAAAAAGGCTGACATATTGTCAGCTGTAGCTTTGAAATAAAGTTTGATCAAAAACATCTCACAAACCCACATCTTACGTTAACTTTAAAGAACCCGTTTTGAAAAAAAGTTTGATCAAAACGGGTTCTTTCTTTGTGAAGTATTACACTATTTTTATAAAAAAGTTTGATAATTCTCTACTGTATTCTTCAAAAAAGTACCCGATTACGGAAGATCTTATTTTGATAATAAGCCCCATTATTTCTCCTTCTTCATTAATCAACCTCTTAATTTTAGCTGTTGATGTTCAATGACGTATATACAATCTGCTACACAATCAATAAACCTGCGATCATGTGATACGAAGATAATAGTGCCTTCATATGCTTTAACAAATCTTTCTAATGCTTCAATTGCATGGATATCTAAAAAATTGGTTGGCTCATCTAACAATAAAATATTATACTCTCCTAAAAACAATTGACATAATTGTAGACGAATCGCTTCACCACCACTTAATGATTTTACACTTTTTAAAATATCTGTGCTGACAAACAACATGGAATGTAGAACACTTCGTAAAAATCCCTCATCATATTGAGAACGATTTTTCAAAAATTCTAATACGGTTTCATCCTTTGTAAATTGATAGCTCATTTGACGAAAGTAGCCAATTTTTGCTTTTGGTGAAATAGTTAATCCGGGTGCTTTGATTGCAATATGGTGGAGTAAAGTACTTTTACCACTACCATTTTTACCCGTAATCGCTATTTTTTTACCAAGTGGCAGCTGAAAACTTACTTCATTTAATAATACTTTGTTATCCACTTGAAGAGTAAATCGGTCTGCCATTATAGGAAATTTATTATGCAACTCTAAACTTCTCGATCGATGGAAGATTATGGATCTATCCTCTTTTACAGCATCGACTTCCTGAAGTTTTTCCATTCGTTGTTCAATAGCCTTTGCTGCACGCTGCATAGCTTTTTGGCTTGTACCTTTGGATTTTGTCATAAAGGACTTATCCGGTTTTGCATTTGCTTCTTTTTTTGACAATCGACCTGCTTGTGCAACTTTTTCAGCTTTCTTCATTTTTTCTTGTGCCGCTTTTTCTAGCCGGCTCTTTTCTTTTATGAATTGTTCATGTGCTTGACTCTGCTGTTCACGTTCTAACTTCTTTTGTGCCAAGTATTCGCTGTAATTTCCTGAATAGATTCGTACTTTGCCTTCATGAACTTCCCAAATTGTCGTAACAAGTTCATCTAATACAGAACGGTCATGACTAATTAATACAAGCGCTCCGTAGTAATACCTAAGTTCATCGAGCAAAAACGAAATACCCTCTTGGTCTAAGTGAGTAGTCGGCTCATCAATTAATAAAGCTTCATAATAATGAGTAAACAATTGAGCGAGCTTCAACCTTGTTTGTTCCCCACCACTTAACTGATTAGAGTCTCTTGGTACGTCTAATTTTCCAAGTAACGCTGGATCAGCATCACGTACTGATGGAGTTTCAAGTTGCTCAAAATAACCATTCTCAACAAGGCGATTCACCTTTCCCGTTGTTGGTTGAATGATACCCGCCAGTAATTTTAGTAACGTGCTTTTACCTGCACCATTTTTACCGACTATGCCGATACGGTCAAATTGGTGTACAGCTAATCTTTCAATCTTTAAAACCTCTTTATCTAAATATGTCACTTCTACATTTTCTAATTCAAAACAGATTTGTTCCATCTTTCACTACCTCCGAAATATTTTTATTTCGTATCGATAGCTAGAATCGATACGAGCCTCTTTCTCAAAACCAAGCTCGTATCAAAAGAATAGTAAAAATTGCATGGAATTCCCCTCCTATTTTGCTTTCCTTGCGATAACAGCATTTAATACAATTAAAATACCTGTAATCAAAAATAATACGGCCACATTTGTTAATTGGATCAGAACCCCAGCAAATGCGTACCCAATCGGTGTTGCAAGTAATGCCAAACTTCCAACAAAACTAAACACTCTCCCAAGTAAATGAGGTTCAATTTCGGTTTGGATAAGAGCATAAAACGGTGCTGAAAATAATGGGCCAGACAATCCCACTAGACCAGCCATTACGATAAATCCATAGAATAAAGTTGATGGAAGTGTGCCAGAAATGAATAAGGCAATCCCCACCAGTATCATTCCGATAACAATGAGTTTCAATTTTTCAAATCGATCACCGAAAACCCCCATTAATATACCACCAAAGATGAGGCCAACAGCAAAAACAATTTCGATTATTCCTGCTTCAACTACGCCCTTCTCGAAATGATTTCGTGTCATAAGCGGAAAGTAAGTGCCTAGCGGAATATACAGCACCGAAACAATCGTAATCGTGACTGTTAACCTTAATAAAACAGGATGTTTTACAAGTGCGTAATATCCTTCTTTCATTTCGCTTATAAAACTAGAGGAATCAACAGTTTCTGATCTCTGCACATTTGGAATGTGAATAAATAGCAAAATACTACTAGCAATTACTGCCCCAAAGACATCTAGTAATAGAACCCACTCAATGGAGCTTATCGCTAGTAATGACATCCCCACTGCTGGACCAGCAATATTTGATATAGAAGCCACTGTCTGCCCCCATCCAGAAACTTTTGTCAAATGCTCTTCTGGGGCCATTAGTGGCATGGACGCTTGCATGGCCGGCATATGGAATGCAGTTGCTATGGAACGAATGATTAACACAAGTATGACCAAAAGAATACTTGGTTTAAAAAAATACATCGATACAAATAAAGCGAAACTTCCAAGTGCAACCATCATGTCTGCAGAGATCATGATCCATTTTCGTGAATACCGATCCGTAATAGTTCCTGCAAACGGACCTAACAAGGCTTGTGGCATAAATCCAGCCAGACCTGCCAGCGTTAAAATCAGTGGCGAACCTCCTGTTGTATCTGTTAACCACCAAATGATACTAAATTGAACAGCAGCACTACTTAATAATGAAAAGAACTGCCCTGTAAAAATCGCTAAAAATTTCCGTTTCCAATTCTTATTTTCCATTTTCCCTACCTCCAAATAATAAAAAAATCACAAGCATCTGCCTGTGACTTTAGAGTAAAGGGAAAGATACCCATCCTTATTTTTTTGTAGCTAGTAGAAAGCCTTCACTAAATAAACCTAACTTAGCATAGCTAAGAAGGTGAATGAAGATAAAAATAAAGAAAGGCAGAACAAGCCGCCTTTCTCAACATGACATACTTTCATCCCAACATAAATCAAGCAGTAAAGAGCCTCCATCTAAATAGGTAGACTAACTGCAAATATGGAGTGGGTGACTTTTACAAATATGAAATGAAGATTATTAAAAAAAGACAGACTAATCCCGTTTACTCTGTATACACAAACAGAGCCTTTGAACGTATTTAATTACTTGTTCAAAGTTAGGGAACGTAGTCTCATAGAATGTGTCATTTTTTAATAATCCTCCTTATAGTTTATAAAATACATTGTTGATTATATGTTTTCAACAAAAAAAAGTCAAGTTAATTAAGTATATATAACTTCTTGCACTATACTGAGTGCCTTTTGGCATAAGTACCAGTAATTCAAATTTTTATCTATATTTTATTATAAAAATCTAATGTATTTTTGTATTATTCTGGATAATGGTCCGTTCCGTTTGCAAAATAAAGATTAGGGCAGACACCATAACATCACATATCCTTTTTATTTACTTGTCTGCTTCTTACTTATATATTCCTCTAAGTAAGGTTTAATTTTTTAAAAATTCTTGGTTTCTATTGCACAAGATTCCCTCAATTTCTCAAATCTTACACAATTATCTTCTTCCAACATTTGATCTATCACTAGGCAACAACGCCGAATTCGAAATTCTTGAACTGTTTCTGTAATTTCATTAAGTAACTTGTTAGTCTTTGGCAATTTTTCTACATAACTTTTTATTGCGAGGTTGAATATATTTAATCGTTTGCTAAATAATGTACCTGTAATTCTAACTGGCTTTTCTAATGCCATTAATTCGGGATAAACTACCTTTATCTTTTGATAATATTCTTGATCGCGCTTATTCCAGTCAGTTGCATTTGTTATCGTTGTTGCCTGACGTTTCTGAGGTAAATTAGCATCGAACCATTCTTTATCATTTTCAGATAGGTACTTATATGCTCTTTGGAATTTTTGACTTAGCTGTGTTCTTGTAACATCAGGGCATTCCTTTATTGCATCTAATAACAAGGATCGATAGTATTCAATACGATTTTCAGTATTATTTTTTAAAGTAATATTTGGATTATTCGGTGTATGCAGGGTATCACGTTTTGAAGGGAAATTGGCATCAAGCCATTCTCTATCGTGATTATATAAATAAGTAAAAGTTTTTTTTAACTCCGTTTGAAATTGCTTTCGGTTAGCATTCGGGAATTTCTCTCGCCAATCTAATAATTCTGCACGATATTTTTCTGTTAGTTCTGGGGATGTTTCTTTAATAGCAATTTGATTATAAATTGTCTTTAGACTTACATCTAGCTCTAATGCAATTTTTTCACGACTTACATTTAAAGATACTAACTTTTCAAACTTCTCTCCCCATACTTTACCGTAAGCTGCTATACGACTTTTACTCCACTTATCATCTTCGCTCTTATCTGGGCCTACCCTTGTATATTCAAAACCACACGAACATGAAAATTTTCCAATCAGGACTTTATCTCTAGTGTTTATTTCTACCTCTGATATAACCAAATCTTTATAATGCTTGGCTGCTTTATTCAAACAAGGCCACGGACCTCGCCCGAATGGACCATCATCTTCTTTTATTTCTAAAAACGAGTCTATATCTTGATCAAAGAAATACAGTAAAAGCAAATGACGAAATGGATGTACACTACTTCTTAAATAGTTAGTAAGCATTATTTGCAACCATTGGTTTTGTCCATTAACTGTTACTAGCGACTCATATTTTTCTAAAAAAACCTTGTGGAAACTTTGATATAAAGGCTCTGAAAAGTTCTTCTCTTTTTAGTCTAGTATTTGTCATTAACCAATTATTTTCTCTCAAGAGCGTTCTATACTTTTTAAAGACTTTTTCGATGCTAAATTGGTTGATTGGTATTTGCAGTAATCGATAAGCCATTTTGGCTAACTTAACTTGTACCTCTTTGAATTCACACGATTCAATCTCTTGTAATTCAGATAAATCCATTTGTCTTCTATCAAATCTTATGTACCCATTTCTGCTAAATTCTCTGTAATCAACAGGATACATTTTCAGTGTCAATTCATGGTGTGGACAATATTCAATTCCTTGAAGCTGATGCTCACGGTGAACATATGGTTCACCGAATATATTAATATCGTTGTTAGCGCACTTTGAACAATAAAATAATCCTTGTTTTCTACTAATTTTACCACCTGAAATTCCCAATCTCCCATGTATACCTTGTCCATTTGTACTAACATCTTCAAACAATTTCTTTTGACGCTCAATCGTAATAAATGGAGCGAAATACGGATATATGGTATTTTGAGCTAATAAGCTCTCAACTGAATAGTTACTTCCTAAATTTTGCACCAATGTAGAGAAATGACTCCCAAACTCTATACTCGGTACAAGACTTCGACTTTGGAATAATTCCTCTAATGTTTCTACAAAACTTGTATTACCACTATAAAAATGAAATCGGCTGATAGCCGAATAGATCAATTCATCAGGGTAAGGATCTGTAGGATGTTTAATACCTAACTCATCTGCAATGACAATTGTGTCTTCCAACGGAAATAAAGGAAATTGTTCTCTTATATCAATAACAAAATCCGAGTATTCAGTTAAATAAAAGTAATTTCGTTCCAAATCGGACAAGAATTCGTGTTGCCTTCCTGTTTTGATTCCTTTTAATCGAGTAGAGCGACCTACCGAAGAGACATCTTGAATATTTAACCACGGTTTATAATCTGCGCCAATTCCAGAGCCACGACCTTCTTTAATCCATTTATCGATTTTAGATGTTCTTGTTCTTTTAGACATAAAAAAACACCCCTTTAGACAATAATATCCAAAGAGGCATTTCTTCGCGACTTTTTTATAAACATCGCAACTTTATTTCAAAACTACATCAGCCTTTTTATGACTTTCTTATAAACCACACTTTAACTGAGCGCCACAATTTGTACATGTGTTGCAGCCACCCATTTCTTCAACAGTTCCTTGGCGACAAACCGGACACGTATTTCCAATTTCAGAACCAATCGTTACATCGGTTGATCCTACTTCGTTGATTGTATCGACTAATACAACGTGTGGTTTTTCTGCTTTTGTTTCTTTTACTTCTTCATCAAATGTATTTTCTTCTGCTTTTAGCGTTAATACCTGAGCATCACGGCTACCGTCTACATAAACCGTACCGCCTTTTGCACCGCCTTTATATAAACGCTCGTACACTTTTTGAACTTGTTCAACTGTATAGCCACGAGGTGCATTTACCGTTTTACTAATTGAACTATCAATCCAACGTTGAATGACACACTGAACATCAGCATGAGCTTCTGGAGCCAATTCCATTGCTGAGATAAACCATTCTGGAAGGTTGTTTGGATCCGCTTCTGGATGTTGGTCTAAATATTCTTGAACGATATCTGCCTTTACTTCAATAAATTTCCCTAACCGACCGCTTCTGAAGTAAGAGAATGAGAAGTATGGCTCAAGACCTGTTGACACACCAACCATTGTTCCTGTACTACCAGTAGGTGCTACTGTTAGTAAGTGTGAGTTACGAATACCGTGCTCTTTGATGCTTTCGCGAATGTCTTCAGGCATCTTTTTCATAAACCCTGTGTTTGTGAAAGCTTCACGTAAACGATCCGTTTCTTCCTTAGTATCACCAATTAAGAATGGGAAGCTTCCTTTTTCTTTCCCAAGCTCTACAGACGCACGATATGCTGTTGTTGCAATTGTTTCAAATACTTGATCAACAAGTTCGTTTCCTTTTTCAGAACCGTACTCTGTTTCACAGTAGATAAGCAAATCATGAAGACCCATTACACCAAGACCTACACGACGCTCACCAAGAGCTTGCTTTTGATTTTCTTCTAAGAAGTAAGGCGTTGCATCAATAACGTTATCCTGCATGCGCACACCCGTTTCAACCGTTTGACGAAGTTTTTCAAAGTCTACTGTTTTCTTTTCTTTATCTGCCATTTGCGCTAAATTTACAGCTGCTAAATTACAAACTGAAAACGGTGCAAGTGGTTGTTCTCCACATGGATTTGTCGCTACAACATGCTGACCGTATGCTTGTGCATTTGTCATGTCGTTTGCATTATCAAAGAAGAAGATACCAGGCTCTGCTGAGTACGTTGCGCAAATATTAACTAAGTTCCAAAGCTCTTTTGCACGAATTTTACGATACGTACGAACCTTATTACCTTGTTTTTCCCACTCGCGAACATCTCCTACCTCATGCCAGTTTTCGTTGTAGTGTGCCATTTCTTCTTTCGAATAGCTTTCTACATCTGGGAAGCGAAGCTCGTATTCACCGTCGTTTTCAACTGCATCCATAAACTCTTTTGTTAAACAAACAGAAATGTTTGCTCCTGTTAAAAATTCAGAATTATGAACGCTATACGTTCCACCAGTTTGTAGTTTTTCTTCAGCATCTGCAATAATTTTCTCGCTGAATCCACCAAGACCTGGAATTTGCTTATAATTGATAATTCCTTGGTACATGTCCTTTTCAGATTCCGTAAGCGGCGTAAATTTCAGCTTATCTTGGGCATGTTTTTTAATCATTTCATCATTTGTGTTTTCAATTAAGAATCGTAAAATGCGTGGATTTTGCATTTTAGAGATAATAAACTCAACAATATCTGGATGCCACGTAAATACCGTCCCTTTCGAGATACTTAAACTCTGCTTATAGCAGACGGACTAGACTATATCATCACCCTCAGCATATCCTGTTAGGGGTTGGGCACTTCGGGAGTTATCCCTACTCTACTTCTTTGCACTAGCAAATTTTCGATAGTCGTTGAACCTTCACCTTAAACGGTGCTTGGCTGCGGATTGTCCAATTCAATCAATTTTTAAGCATTCACGCTCATCGTTTCCAATCACGTTGTAGCTTGATTGACTCTAAGGATTTCCCCGCAATTCACCCAATTTTCTAGTTATTCATTTCTGAATAACGCGGACTAACATATCTATAAACTGTTGTTCTTTTCCATAAGTTTTTTCATGACATTGACGACAAAGAGTAATTCCATTAGACAAGTCGAATTGTTTATCAGGATACTTTTTCTTAGGATATATATGATGTGCAGCTATCTGTCTCGACGTAGAGTTACAGCCTGGCATTTTACACCGATAACCGTCGCGAATATAGACCAATTTTCTCCACTCTTTGTATTCAGCAGAATTCGTTATGTCCATACACTCCACTCTGTTTTCTTTTAAAAACTCACGAAAACAATATGCATTACAATAATTTTTATTATTGTATTTAAATTTAGAATGGACCACTTCAAGCTGACT
Source organism: Priestia flexa NBRC 15715 (assembly GCF_001591565.1). Lineage (GTDB taxonomy): Bacteria > Bacillota > Bacilli > Bacillales > Bacillaceae_H > Priestia > Priestia flexa. The sequence goes on from NZ_BCVD01000003.1 coordinate 49,206, forward strand.
ACTACAATAATTACAAACACAGGTTATTCGCTTTTTTTGCCGGCTATTCTTTATCTTATCGATAGCTTCACTGCTATGAGTTACTCCACGTCTAGGAGCTCCTTTATCTATCTCAGCATGGCCACGAACAGGCCATCCAAAGTACAGAATTCGATTTCTAATAACTGTAGAGCTAACCCCTAACTCTCTTGCAATTATCGTATATCCTTTTTTCTTTACAACGTATTCATTATATAACCATTCTTTATTGTCATAATGCTCATTACCTAGCTTTAATTGAGTCTTTCTCAAACCATACTTTCTAAGTTTTCTTTTAACAACATTCTTAGAAACGTTTAAAATCTCTCCGATTTGAGACATGCTGTGATTTTCTTCAAGATATAACTTTCTTAGAAGCTCTTTAGAAATATCCATGAAATCACCCAGAAAAGTTTATTTGTTTTTTTAATCCGCTAACATAATCATTTGAGCACCGCGACGAGAACCGCCTTGCTCTACAAGGTGCGTAAGTTTCGCAATATCATCTAACCAAGAGACAGATCCTGATGATTTACCGTTTACACCACGCGCTAGTGTGTTGCGTGGACGCAGGGTTGAACCGTTTGTTCCAACTCCTCCACCTCGACTCATGATTTCCATGACTTGCTTACGGTGTTCGGAGATTCCTTCGCGAGAATCTTTTACGTACGGCATTACATAGCAGTTAAAGTATGTAACATCCGTTTCAGCTCCCGCTCCGTACAGAACGCGTCCAGCTGGTACAAAGTTCATTTGAACAAGCTCTTGATAGAATTTTTCAAACCATTCTTTTCGCTTCTCTTCCGTTTGTTCAGCGGAAGCTAACCCAGTAGCGTTACGCTTTGCAATTTGCTCATAGAAGATTTCAAGTGGTTTTTCAATTACGTCTAATGAACGAGTAATAAGTCCACTTTCTGCTTCTTCAGGTGCTAACGCTCCACGAAACTCATCTTCAACCTTTACGACTGCCATCTTTTGGTCAAAATTAATGCTTTCCACATAGCCAAGTCCTCGAGCTGGAAACTTAGGGTCTTCCTTTACGGTTAAAACAACAAAGTCTCCTTTTGATAACGTAAGTTTTTCCGTGTCTTTAAACGCATAACGGTCTAACATTACGAGTCGAGATACGCCTTTATGAGTAATTTTCATATCTGGTGTAATTGGGTGTACTTGTGGAAAGCGTTCAATATCTTGATTAAGCTTTTCAATATTCATATTTACTTTTTGATTAACTATAACAGTCATTCTGACAACTCCCTTACCAATCGTGCTCTATTTTACCAATCATTTACCTCATTTTGGAAAAAGCAAAATTTCAACTATCAATAACTTACCACACGGATTGGACAAATTCAACATGTAGTATTCAATCAAAACCCAAACACCTACATATAGATAGATGTCAAGAAAAATATTTTTTTTACATTAAAAAAAGTATTTGACTTTTACATCAATTACTTTCTTCAGCTAGATAAAATACTTAGGGGCACAGCTTAAATAGTGTGCTCCTAAGCAATCGTTATCTTCTAAAATTCCATTCAACAGAAGCATATTTCTTTTGTGCTAATTCTTCTACGTAACGCTCTTCTTGTTCTGTTAATTCATAAGGTTCTAAGTCAATATCTAAAGCGCTAGCAAAGCCTTTATAAAATGCTTCCTTCGCTTCTTCCATTTGGATTTTACGGCCTGCAATAGCATTGATTGCAACAGCTTTTGAACGAAACGCACGCTGCATTCGCTCTTTCACACGATCATTTGGATAATTAAATACGCTAAATAATTTATCTTCGTCAATCTCTAATAAAATAGAACCGTGCTGTAAAATTACACCTTTTTGACGAGTTTGTGCACTTCCAGCAATTTTACGCCCTTCTACCACAAGCTCATACCATGAAGGTGCATCAAAACAAACAGATGAACGTGGATTTTTCAAACTATTTTTTTCTTCTTCTGTGCGAGGGATTGCAAAATATGCTTCCAGACCCAGCGAACGAAATCCCTCTAATAACCCTTCTGAAATGACACGATACGCCTCTGTCACCGTCTTAGGCATGTTTGGATAGTCTTCCGATACAATGACGCTGTAAGTAAGCTCCTCGTCGTGCAAAACGCCTCGTCCCCCTGTTGGTCGACGCACAAATCCTAATCCTAATTTATCTACCTGTTCAAAATTGATTTCTTTTTCAGCTTTTTGAAAGTAACCAATTGATAATGTTGGAGGATTCCAGCCGTAAAATCGAATCGTTGGTGGTATTTGACCAGTGCTATGCCACTCTAAAAGCGCTTCATCAAGTGCCATATTGTAATATGGCGAACGTTCTTTTGAATCAATGAATCTCCATTTTTGCTTCATTTTTCTCATCCCTAACTAGTATAGTAGACATTTACATATGTAATAAACTTAATCCGTTTTTTAGTCTACCAAAAGATAAGCAGAAGGAAAAGAAAAGTGAAGCAGTAATTTTTTACTTTTCTTTCGTAAAAACTATCGTGACTTCAAGAAGAATCCCTTTACTTCTAATTTCATTCACTTATATAATAAGACTATGTATTTTGTCGAAGAAAGGAAGAAACAACATGTGGACACTAATCATTGTACTTGCGGCAATTATTATTTATTCTGTCGTAATGTTTTTTTACCAACGTCGCATTATGAAAACGTTAACGGAAGAAGAATTCCGCAGCGGTTATCGTAAAGCACAGCTAGTTGATATTCGCGAACCAAATGAATTTGAAAACGGACATATTTTAGGAGCAAGAAATATTCCTCTTTCACAGTTCCGTATGCGTATAAAGGAGTTCCGTACTGATCAACCTGTTTATATTTACTGCCAAAGTGGCATGCGAACTGGTCGTGCTGCTCAGCTCTTGCGCAAGCATGGTGTGAAAGAGATTCATGACCTAAAAGGCGGATTCAAAGCTTGGAACGGCAAAATTAAAACAAAAAAATAAACCACAAAAACAGCCCCTTCTTAGATGAAGGGGCTGTTTTTAACTTTCTTTTTGATAGCGGAGTACAGGCTTTCTTGCTGCAAGCGTTTCATCCAATCGCTTCACAACCGTCGTATGAGGTGCTTCTTGAACGATTTCCGGATTTTCTTCCACTTCTTTTGCAATTTGAATCATTGCATCAATAAACGCATCAAGCGTCTCTTTTGATTCCGTTTCAGTTGGTTCAATCATCATGCACTCTTCGACAATAAGAGGGAAGTAAATTGTCGGTGGATGATACCCAAAATCAAGCAGTCGCTTCGCAATATCCAGCGTGCGAACACCGAGTTTCTTTTGCCGCTTCCCTGATAAAACAAATTCATGCTTACAATGACGATCAAACGGTAAATCATAATGCTCTGACAATCGTCTCATCATGTAGTTTGCGTTTAATACCGCATTTTCCGTTACCGCTTTTAAACCATCTGGACCCATAGAGCGGATGTACGTATAAGCACGTACGTTAATACCAAAGTTGCCGTAAAACGGTTTAACTCGGCCAATGGACTGTGGGCGATTGTAGTCGAAAGTAAAGCCGCTTTCCGTTTTGACTAGTACCGGTTTTGGTAAAAATGGAATTAAATCTGCTTTTACACCAACTGGACCAGAACCTGGACCACCACCACCGTGTGGACCTGTGAATGTTTTATGAAGGTTTAAATGTACAACGTCAAAGCCCATATCGCCTGGTCGTGCTTTACTTAATACAGCATTTAAGTTCGCTCCGTCATAATAAAGCTTACCACCAGCTGCATGAACGATTTCTGCCATTTCCAAAATATCTTCTTCAAAAAGACCTAACGTATTTGGGTTTGTTAACATAAGAGCTGCTGTTTCTTCGTTTACTACTTTACGAAGATCATCTAAGTCTACCAAACCATGCTCATTAGATTTTACAGTAACTGTTTCAAATCCAGCTACTGTTGCCGAGGCTGGATTTGTACCATGAGCTGAATCAGGAACGATTACTTTCGTACGCTTCGTATCACCGTTTGCTTCATGATAGGCACGAATCATCATTAACCCCGTCCACTCACCATGAGCACCTGCTGCTGGCTGAAGCGTAACTTCATCCATGCCTGTAATCTCTGTTAAGTGCTCCTGCAAATCATACATGAGCTCAAGAGCACCTTGAACCGTTTCTTCATCCTGAAGTGGATGAATATTAGCGAAGCCTGGAATACGGGCTGTATATTCATTAATTTTTGGATTATATTTCATTGTACAAGAACCAAGCGGATAAAAGCCAGAGTCTACTCCATGGTTACGTTTTGAAAGAGCAGTATAGTGACGCATAATGTCTAGCTCAGACACTTCTGGAAGTTCTGGTGCTTCGGTACGTACATATTCTGCTGGCAACACTTCTGTACTGGTTACTTCCGGCACGTCTAGTTCTGGTAATGAATAGCCAACGCGTCCTTCTTTACTCATTTCAAAAATAAGCGATTGATGTTGATTATGCATAAAGATCCCCCAATTCCTTCACAAGTTGGTCGATTTCTTCTTTTGTACGGAGTTCAGTAAAAGCAAGTAGCATGTGATCCTTAAGCTCATGATAGTCTCGGCCTAAATCATAGCCACCAATGATATGCTTCGCTAATAACTTTTGATTTACTTCCTTACTGGGTTGAGGTAGTTTTACAACCAACTCATTGAAAAATGCCCCATTAAAAACAACATCTACTTCGCTTGCTTTTAATGCGTTATATGCATAATGCGTTTTTGATAAATTTTGCGTAGCCATTTCCTTTACCCCTTGCTTTCCTAAGGCAGTCATCGCTACTGAAGCTGCAAGTGCATTTAACGCTTGATTTGAACAAATGTTTGAAGTTGCTTTATCACGGCGAATATGTTGCTCACGTGCTTGAAGCGTTAAGACAAAGCCGCGCTTACCATTTTCATCAATCGTTTGACCAACTAAGCGTCCTGGAATTTTACGCATTAACTTTGTCGTTGTAGCAAAGTAGCCGCAGTGAGGACCACCGAACTGTGTTGGAATACCAAAAGGTTGTGCATCTCCTACAACAATATCAGCACCAAACTGACCCGGAGGAGTTAACAATCCAAGAGATAGTGGATTGCTTGATACAACAAACATTCCTTTTCCTTGATGAGCAATGGCTTCAATTTCTCTTAAAGGTTCTACTTGACCAAAGAAGTTTGGATACTGAACGATGACAGCCGCTACATCATCATCCATGCGCTCCTTCAGCACCGTCAGATCCGTTACGCCGTCTTTGCTTGGTACTTCTACTACTTCAATGTACTGACCTGCTGCGTACGTTTCTAACACAGCTCGTGATTCAGGGTGAACTGTTTCTGAAACTAACACTTTTTTCTTTCTCGTTTGACCTGCACTTAACATGGCTGCCTCAGCAAGTGCTGTACCACCATCGTACATGGATGAATTGGCAACATCCATTCCTGTTAGCTCACAAATCATCGTTTGAAATTCAAAGATAGCCTGCAGCTCTCCTTGCGAAATTTCAGGCTGATATGGTGTATAAGCTGTGTAAAACTCTGAACGCGAAATAACGTGATCAACAATAATTGGCATATAGTGATCATAAACACCTGCTCCTAAAAATGAAGCGTATTCCTTTACGTTCTTATTTTTAGTAGCTAAGTTTGTTAACTCTTTTACTAGCTCAGATTCTGATGCCGCTTTTTTTATATTGTATTCCCCTTGGAAACGAACGCTTTCTGGGATATCTGAAAACAACTCATCCACTGAAGACACGCCAATTGCCTTTAACATTTGCTGCTGATCTTCTGATGTCATTGGTAAATAACGATGTACCATTCTTTTGTCCCCTCTCTTTAATTACCCAACATTATTTTGAACGCTTATAAAAAGGTGTCTTCACGACTTTTGCTTTTAAACGTCTTTTTCGCACTTGCACATACACTTCTGTACCTAGCTCAGCATGTTTAGCATCGATAAGTGCAAGACCAATGTTTTTATTTAAAGTTGGCGATTGTGTGCCTGTTGTAACAAAGCCAATCTCTTCTTCCTCACTAAACACTTCATATCCATGTCGTGGAATTCCTTTATCAATCATTTCAAGCCCAACAAGCTTGCGGTTTGGTCCTTCTTCACGCTGACGCTTTAATACCTCTTTGCCGATAAAATCTTCTTTATTCGTTTTCACTGCGAATCCGATACGTGCTTCAATTGGCGTAATATCTTTTGAAAGCTCTTGACCATATAAAGCTAAAGTTGCTTCAAAACGAAGCGTATCTCGTGCTCCTAATCCACATGGAACTACCTCTTCATTTTTTAAAAGCTCAGTCCAAAGCGTTACTACATCTGATGCAGAACAGTACAGTTCAAAACCATCCTCGCCTGTATAGCCTGTACGTGAAACAAGCGCTCTCACACCTGCTACTTCTACATCATCTTTAAATGTAAATGGTTTCAAGTCAGATAATGATTCATATGTTAATTTCTGCAAAACACCTTGTGCTGCTGGACCTTGCAAAGCTAGTAAAGCAAACTCACTTGAACGATTTACAAGCTCAATATCCTCTGGCTTATGCTGCTGTAGCCATTCGAAGTCTTTTTCAATATTTGCTGCGTTTACAACAAGCAGGTAGTCATCTTCTCCTTTTTGATAAACAAGGAGATCATCCACTGTGCCCCCATCTTCATAGCACATTGCGGTATATAGTACTTTACCTGGACGTAATACTGAAACATCATTCGTCATAACTTTTTGTAAAAATGCCAAGCTATTTGTCCCTTTTACATCAAACTCTCCCATGTGAGAAACATCGAACAGGCCAGCTTTTGTACGAACCGCATGATGTTCTTCTTTAATAGATGAGAATTGAACTGGAAGAGCCCAACCTCCAAAATCAATAATCTTTCCACCGTACTGTTGATAGACATCGTAAAGTGGTGTTTTGTTTAGCTCAGTCATTTAACATCCTCCTCATATAAGGCCATTTGCTTTGGTTTCGGGGAATCATCGTATCTTTTTTACACATAAAAAAGGACAGAGAACTCCCTGCTGTATAGCAGGAAGTCTCTGTCCTTTTCACCTGAAAGTTTACCCGTTAAATAGGTTTGCCTCGTGGGTGGTCTATTCGAAATAGACGCTCTCCAGAGTTGCGTCCAACAAGAGTCTTTTTGCCTGAGAGATTCACATGTTGTTTGCTCCTTCGGCGCCACTTTAAAGCAGTCTCTCCCCTTGTCATCATTCGCCTCTATAAAGTTTGTAATTTTGGGCATACTACTAAGAAACTATTACTTACACACATCAATAACAAAATAGTTCATTTAGTGACAATCTATTTTCTATTTTAAATTTTCTAAAATATATTTTTATCCTACATGATTCTGTTCAGCAGTTCAATAAAAACTTTCAGAAAGGAGCAAAACTAACGATGAACATCAGTATGAAGAAAGATGAAGCATGGGAATCTACTTTTTTAAATAAACTTGAGCAAGACGGCTCTTGGTCTGATTGGGAAATGTATAAATTAGCATATGAAATCGAGGAGCAAACGTTAATTACTGAATTTGAAGGTCTGCAAGCACCTCGCCATTTAACAGACCTAACCCCGCATCCACACCAGTTAGAAGTAGCTAAAAAAGTGGTAGAAGAAATGAATGGAAAAGCGATTTTAGCTGACGAAGTGGGGCTTGGAAAGACAATTGAAGCAGGACTCATTTTAAAAGAATATATGATTCGTGGTCTTGTGAAAAAAGCCCTTATTCTTGTACCAGCATCACTTGTATCCCAATGGGCAATGGAACTTAACCATAAATTTTTTATTCCTGCTGTTCCACAAAAGAAAACATACGTGTGGGAGCAATGCGACGTAGTAGTATCATCCATTGATACAGCCAAGCGCTCTCCTCATCGCGAAATTGTATTAGAACAAGATTATGACCTTATCATCATCGATGAAGCTCATAAACTAAAAAATAATAAAACAAAAAACTATGAGTTTGTTCAAAGCTTAAAGAAAAAGTTCTGCTTATTATTAACAGCGACACCAATTCAAAATCGAGTAGAAGAGATTTTCAACTTAGTTTCGTTATTAAAACCAGGCCACCTAGGAAACAAAGATTATTTTGCTGATTTATTTTCTGCTAAGAAACGTTCTGTTCAAAATGATGAGTATTTAAAGGAACTCGTTAACAAAGTGATGATTCGAAACCGCAGGCAAGACACAGGTATTGAATGGACAAAACGAATTGTTCAAACCGTTCCTGTTGAGTTTTCATCTGAAGAACGAGAGTTGTATGATCAAATCACTTCATTTAAGCAACATTCAAATTTACCCAGCAGTTCCTTTGCAATTTTAACATTGCAGCGCGAAGCTTGTAGCAGTCGCGAAGCAGTATTTATGACCTTAAAAAGCATGCTTGAACGCCAAGAGGACGAAAACAGTGAAAAAGCTACTCAGATGCTTAAACCACTCCTTGAAAAAGTACAAACCATTCCTCAAAATGCGAAAGCAGAAAAGGTAATTGAATTAATTCAACAGATTAATGATAAAGTCATCATTTTTACGGAATATCGAGCAACTCAGCTTTATTTACAGTGGTATTTAAAACAACACGGTATTACATCTGTTCCGTTTAGGGGTGGATTTAAGCGTGGAAAAAAAGACTGGATGAAACAGCTTTTTGAAAGCCATGCTCAAGTTTTTATCGCAACGGAAGCTGGAGGTGAAGGAATTAACCTTCAATTCTGTCACCATATCATTAACTACGACCTACCTTGGAACCCAATGAGATTAGAGCAACGAATTGGACGCGTTCATAGACTGGGTCAACAGCATGATGTGCACATTTATAATCTAGCAATTGAGAATACAGTCGAAGAACATATTTTAAAGCTACTTTATGAAAAAATAAATTTATTTGAACGTGTTGTTGGTGAGCTCGACGAAATTTTAACCAAACTAGAAATTGATAACATTGAAGATCACATTCAAGATATTCTTCTTCATTCACGAAGTGAAGGAGAAATGAAAATTAAGATGAACAATCTTACATCCATTATTGAATATCACGAAGATGAAGAAGGTGAACAGCATGCAGCAAACTGAAATTCATCAATTTCTCAAAAAATATTTCACGGCACATAACTGTGACTTGACAGAAGACGACCCATCTTATTTGAAGGTTCAGCTTACTATTGAAATGGATAAAGAGCTTATGAACCGACCTTTTTATTGGCATTATATTGAAAAAACAGGCGGGAAACCTAATCCTGCTTCACTTACGTTTATCACCGATCCAACTTATGATGATTCATCTGTACAAGGCGAAAAAATTCACTTTGGCTCACCGCGTTTACATCAAATTTTTGGGTCAGCCCAAAAGTTTGGAGGATTCGTTCACTTATATGAAAAAATGCATTCTCACTCACAATCGCAGCGTTCACTTCAGCCTTGGCTTGCTTTAAATATGAAGGTGTCGTATAAGTGTGACCGAAAAAAAGATGAATTACTATCGCTTGGGTTAAATTTAATTACGGGAGCGATTCTTGATAACTTTCAGCTGATGATGTCCAAACAAAACTTCACGTCAAAGATTCCTGATTATTGCTTTACGCTATCGCCAATTATTCGCCCCAAAAGCGGAATTTCAAGATTATCAGCTTATGTGGAAGATCACATTTCAAAGCAGCCGATGGATTGGGCAAAAAAAGCGCAAGAAAGATGGTATGAAGACCTTGCACTTTTAGATCATTTCTATGAGAATATGGAAGAGCTACCCGAAAGCTATACGACAGAAAAACAGGCTTTACAAGATTTATATGAGCCTGTTATTTTAACGAAAATTGTAAACGGCGGATTGTTTTACTTGTCTGAACAAACTGTTAATCATCACCTTTCACGTCATTTCGTATAAAACATTCTATAAATAAAAAAGGTAAAAAGAGCGCAGGCTACTTTTTACCTTTTTTCGTATTTCGATACCAGATTTGAAATGAAAGAGGAATCATTCCAAACCACCTATTAAAAAACGGATCTCGTGTCTTTTTCTTTTCAATTCGTTTGGTTTTACGAATTTCTTTCGGTTGATCCATATATTGAACAAGCTGCTGCGTTACGTACTTCACGTAGTCGTTTGTTTTCACATCATCATCTCCTACGAACTAGTATATCCTCGCTGAAAAGCTATTAATCAAAAGCAAGAAAACTTTGTGATGATGTAACACATTCTTTCCTGACTAATAATATGATACGTTATATTCTTTTGTAAGAAAGAGGTTGAAACAACTATGAGTCATTCTGGATTTGTTCCTGATAATTCGAATATTAAGAAGACGTCTGGTACACCAAACTTATCGTTTAACTACCAAAACAGCGTATTATTTAAACGAAACACCAACAACATTGCGTATCAAGTAACATCTACACAGCTCCCTGCCATGATCGGTTGAGCTTTTGTAGACTTATATTTAACTAAAGGCTATATGAGAGAACCCCATTGGCACCCAAATGCTTGGGAGTTAGATGTGGTGATTTCTGGAGAAGTCGAGGTATCAATTATAGATCCCGATACGAGCACCCTGCATACGTATCGTATTAAAAAAGGAGATGTAGCATTTATCCCAATGGGTTGGTGGCACTGGATTGAACCATTAACAGAAGAAGCTCACCTTCACCTTTTCTTTAATAACGACCAGTTTGAATCAGCAGAAGGTTCAGACATCCTTCGCTTAACACCTCCTGAAGTGTTTCAAAAAGCTTATAATGTCAACGAAAGCCAAATTAAACAAGCATTGGAACCCATTGATGAAACGGTTGTGATTAGACCTCCTTTCACTAACCATTCAAAGCGTAATGTAGAACATCATCATGTAAAAATCAAAATTAATGATAAAGATGTTGAATTTGATGATTAACAACAAAAGACCTTGATTTCTTCATAAACTCAAGGTCTTTTGCTCTATCTCTAAACCCAGGCAATTACCTTACCGCTTTCTCGCTGAAAAGTAATTGTATGAATAAGCTGTCTTTCTTCTTTTGTAGCGCAGCGAACTTGAATAGTCACACTATCCTCTGTCTGCCTTAGTATTTGGTACTTAACGGTTCCTGAATCATAAGTTAGTACCCCATCGCTTTCTTGTGAAAAATTATTTGTTTGAACGTCTGCTTGTAAATCCCGAACTCCTTTTTGCAGTAAATAGTCTAATTCATAGCGCTGATTTACTTCGGCGTAAAACGTACTTTTCGTTACAAAATACACCAACTGGTGGGATAGTAAAAATAAAAATAGCGCACTAAAGGCTAGTACAAAGGGAAGCGCAAAACCCGCTTGGTACGCTTTCCTATCTTTATTCAACATCCATAAATGTTTTAATCGTTGTTTCATGAATTTCACCGTGTTTATATACCACCTTAACATGAAGCAGATTGCTTTCGTATTTGTACTCAATTAACTTCACAAACTGCAAGACAACTTCATGACCACTCTGGTCAACCCTACGCCGAACCTTATCATTAAAAGGTTCATACGTAACTAAAGGCTCTCCATCTATTCGTAATGATAAAATTCTTTCGTTAACGCTAACATGATGCGCTCTTCGATACTCCTTTGTTAACTGCTGAATAAAGATTTCCCATTCCATTTCTGTTGCTAGGTCATCAGGGGCATATTTTTGGTTAGCCAATGACAAGACAGGCGGAATAAAGGATACTATTACAAAGAAAATCGTTAAACTAAGCAACATTTCTACTAATGTAAAACCTTTTTGGTTCCTCATTTTAACGTAGATTCACATCTTTCTATGATTTTCTGATTAGTTCTTTTCCAAGAAACACACCACTTTGGAACCGGTTCTTCTTTGAATACAAGGAGGTATTCAACCCCGTTATACATCCTCTTTTCAGAGAGTAAGTGCTTTTGATCAGCATCCGTCATGACTTTTTCATACAAAAGCGCATCTCCTACATACATTCGCTTCTTATCTTTTTCAGCTTGTATTGCTTGAATATATAAAGGAACAATCACAGCGGTGAGCATAATCAGCGCACTGAATGCTACTAGCATTTCCAGTAATGTGAAGCCTGTTTGATTATTATATTTTCGTAACATAAAAGCGTCCTCTTCCAATTTGGAACGTGACCTTATATGTTTCTTTGTTACTTGAAATAAACAAGCTTTTTGCCTGCGAAATATTTCCTTGCTCATTGTATTGAATCGAACTTGTACCACTGCTAAACACAACGCGAATATTCGAATGATAACCTCTTTGCATAATGGGCCTTTCAGCTCCAATCTTAAGCAACAAATATCGGGAGTTGGTTGGCTCAAATGTAAGCCTTGCCGGACGCTGAGTAGTGATGGCTATTTGTTGCGTATAAAAGGTATCTGCTTGAAGTTGTCGTAAAAATGAGGTTAACTGATAGTGGGCCATAAGAGGTTTTAAATTGATGACGATGATTAACACCATAACTTGCACAATGGCTAACACGATTAAGGACTCGATTAGCGTAAAGCCTTTTTGATTCATTTTACGAGTTTCCATCACTCGCTGATACGCGTCCATCCGTACCTATTGTAATTTTCGAACCATTTGGACACACCGTTCCTTCTTTTAAGTATCCTCCGCTTTCAAGCTCGTTTAAAGTAGGCTTTGTTCCGTTTTCAAGCTCATACACCTGCACTTGTGCTTCCACTGTTTTCACTAAAGCCGAGCATCCTTTATTGTTAATAACAGCGTTATGCTTTAATACATTTGGCACCATAATAAGCAATAGCACTGTAATAACTAACATAACAATGAGCATCTCAATTAAAGTAAAACCTTTCTCATTTTTTAACATGTTTGAATCCCCTTTATAAACTCGACATAATTTCTAGCATTGGCATCATGACTGACATATACATAAGTAGAATAACGATACCAATAAAGGCGAACGTAATGGGCTGAACATATTTGAGAATGTGAAAAACCCATTCTTCCATTCTCTCAACCATATATAGGCTGTAGTCGTACAATTCTTTTGCTAAATCCCCATTTTTTTGTCCATGAACAACGACCTCTGCTAAATCTTTTTGATAATAAGGACGTGTTTGTAAAATTTGATTAAGAGATTTTCCAGCGGCAAGTTCTGTTGTGAAAAGCTTAGCTTCTTCTCTAAAAAAAGGATAGTGTTGCTGCAGCTGAAAGAGCGAGAGACACTCATAAATTGATAGTCCACCTTTTAATAAATTACTCGTATGAACCGCGAAAAAATAGGAGTTAAACAGCTTAGTGAACTGCTTCATAAAAGGAATTTTCATCAAAATGTTCATTTTCTTTACAGGAGCAAGCTTTTTTGTACTAATAAGATACAGACCTCCTATTAGCAACAAGGTTCCAGAGATTCCAAGAAGTGCGTGTGGAAAGTAAGACATAGTCGACATAAAGATAAGAAGAAATGGTGATTGTTCGTGTCCCATTGTTTTATAAAGAGACTGAAAATGCGGTAACAAAACGGTGCTTAATATAAATAAAATCCCAAGGATGAAACTTAAAAGTAAAAGTGGATATTGTACTAGCTTTTGAAATCGTTTCTTGTTTTTTATCTTCTCACTTAGCATATGACTACTTTCTTTTAGCGCAAAATGAAGATCTCCATGCTGTTCAGCAAAATAAAGGTAGCTTAATACGTCTCGGTGAAACTTCAGTTTTAGAAGACAGCTGTGCAAAGACTCGCCTTGACGCATTGCCATTAAACAAGCATCCACATCGCTACGCTGCTTCGCTGATAGCTGGAATGCTATAAACGATAAAGCTTGAGATAGCGTATATCCTTTTTCAACAAGCTTCGATAACTGACTTAAAACTTTAGCTTGTTTGGAAAGTCCCCAATGTTTGTTTGATGTCTTTCGTTTAATAAGACCCCCACCCATCTAGCGCATGTGAATACAAATACCCAAGCGCAATACCTTTTCGAATTGCATCTCTTAGTCGTGCATAATCATATTGAAATTCCTTTCCTTTCACTTCATTAATTACTTCGTTTACTTCCCTTCCATATAGAAGCTCATACACGCTAGCCTGTCTATTTAAACGCTCTTTCTTACATAGCGGATGACATCTTCCTTCACAAAAATTACATTTTATTTCGACTAATCGCTGTGCAGCTACGGCTACCAACGTTTGTTCAATTTCTTGAATACTAACACCAAACTCAAGCAATCGATAAATAGAGCCTTTTGTATCTTTCGTATGCATAGTTGTCAGTACTAGATGACCGGTTAAAGCTGCGCGAACCGCAATTTGAGCTGTTTCAGCGTCGCGGATTTCCCCGACCATAATAATATCAGGGTCATGACGTAAAATTGCTTTTAAACCTGTTGCATACGTGATGCCAGCTCGTTCATTCACTTGTACCTGCAGTACTTTTTCACTCTGCTGTTCAATTGGATCTTCAAGCGTAATGACATTTCGATTTAATAAATGGTTGACCTCATGAAGTAACGTATACAAAGTTGTTGTTTTACCGGATCCTGTTGGCCCAGTAAACACAATTAATCCATGTGAATGCTTAAGCAGTGAAATAAGTTTTTTGGTATGATTTTGAAAAAGTGATAAATATTTAAGAGAAGTTGTTTGCGTTTGGGGTAATACACGAATAACGAGACTTTCATCCTGCAATGTAGGTAAAGTGGATAAACGTAGATTAACTTTAATATGATCGATTGTTGTAGACAGTGCACCATTTTGAGGCTTTCGTCTTTCACCAATATCCATGCTCCCTAAAAATTTAAAGTGGGAAATGAGTCGTTCAGATACCTCTTTTGGGAGCGTTTGATGAGCAACCAAATCTTGATCAACTCTTAGCTGAATTATGGCATCTCTAGCTCGAGGGATAATGTGAATATCCGAGCTCTTCATCTCACATGCTTCACGAATCATGCGTGTGGCTAATTGTTCAATTTCATTCAATGAGCATCTCTCCTTATTCTGTCATATTTAAGCATATTTCTTGGTAGTGTTAGTTGAAATTCGACTTATTTAGTGAAATTCCTTCTTTTTTTAAAATTTTTTCTTTCTTTTTAAACGATTGGCTCGGAACTAATTTTTTCATAAAGCATAAAAAAACGATAACGATTTATTTACCTTCAATCGTTATCGCTTATCCATCTACCATAACAACTCTCATCATCCCACCATTGATGAAACCTTTTTTTGCTTTTTTACGAGGTTTTTTAACGCGGATTCATTGTATCCTACTACAAGCTTTTTACCATCTGTTAAAATGGGTCTTCTAAGAAGTCTTGGTTGCTCCATTAACAAATGAACGACTTCCGAAATCGTCATGCTTTCTACATCGACATCTAAATTTTTATATTCTTGACTCCGCTTAGCTAAAATTTCATCAATACCTTCAGTTGTCATTGATAATAATTCAAGCATCTCTTCATAAGTAGGAGTTTCGCGAAAGAGGTGGCGCTGATTGAAATTAACTTCTTGCTTTACAAGCCATTTTTTCGTCTTACGACAAGATGTACAACTTGGATACGTATAAAACATAACTGATTCCATTTTATATCCTCCTGTAAGGTCGTTTAATCAATTTATACACATCGTACATGTTTTGTATAACTATTGTACACTATTTTGTTTTATTTTTATGCTTTTTTTCAAAAAGATTCGCTGAACAAAAAAGATAACGTTTTCATCAAACAATAAATGTACTATAATGGAAAAGAATTACTTATCTTTCTACACAATTTCAACAAGCATGCTTAGATTATATTTACAATTGGATAAATTGTACTTTATAATTAATAATTGACAAGTGGGATAAAGGAGGCAACAAACATGGAACGTATGTACCGTGTAATGGGGTTTTGGACAGGGATCTTTGCAGTCATGTTTTACCTTGGACATATGCCACAAACATCCTTGCTCTTTTTAGCTCAAACAGGTTTTTTTGTCTTACTAAGCTATTTAAAACTATCAGAACGTATGTACATCTATGTGTTTGGTGCTTATTTAACAGTATTCTTTGTAGGGTTTACTTACTGGAGTACATTTATGATGACGCCAGGCGGACAATAATGATAAAAAAGAAGCAGCGATGGATTCATCGCTGCTTCTTTTTTAAAATCCATTTAAAAACGGATTGTGATCCATTTCCTGACCAATTGTTGTTTCTCCACCATGCCCAGATAAAACTAACGTTTCTTCAGGCAGTACCAAAAGCTTTGTATGAATGCTCTTCAGCAACTGTTCATGATTTCCATCATGTAAATCGGTACGCCCAACACTTCCTTCAAACAGTGCATCTCCTGAAATAACTAACTCTGCTTCTTTAAAGTAAAGAGATACGCTCCCTGGCGAGTGACCTGGCGTTTCATATAATTCAAACGAAAATGACCCAATTGTTGTGCTGCCCTCTCCGGCAAACAGCGTCACATCAGATTGAACAGTTACTTCTCCTAGACCAAAAAAAGTGGAACCATTTACTGCTGGGTCTTTTAACCAAGATTTTTCTTTTTTATGAACATATATAGGGATAGAGAAATGTGATGCTACTTCGTCCACTCCACCAATATGATCAAAGTGTGCATGAGTTAATACCACTGCTTGTGGTTTATATTGTTGCTTATGTATGAGTTGATTAAGTTTTTTTCCTTCGCCGCCTGGGTCAACAATTAAGCATTCTTTGTCATCATTCACAAGTAAATAACAGTTTGTTTGTATAGGTCCTAATGGTACGCGATGATATTTCATCAGCAGCGCCTCCTTATCTTTCTCAGTTCATTGTCTCTATGCTTTATCATACACATAAATCTAGGGAAATGAAAACCCTAGAACATTGTTTTGCTAATTTTCCACCTCGACAAATCGTTAGAAAAGTTTTACAATAAAGAAGTTAGAAGTATGTTAGCGCTTTACTTTCAATCCTTACAAATAAGGAGGTTGTTTCATGGGACTAATGATTATATTAGGCTTAACAACATTATTAGGTATTTTTGCCGCTATTTCATCTTTGCGCAATAAAAACTTCCTTGGAGTGGGCTTTGCTGTGGCAACGTTTGCTGTATTTGGTTGGTTTACGGTTATGACTATTTTACATCATGGATATCCAGCAGCTCATTAACGAATGAGTATAAATAAAAGCGCCTCTTTGATAGGCGCTTTTATTACGATTATATTTTATTTACATGCAAGGATATTCATTGCATTAGCAAGAATTGATTCTGTTTTTGGATATAAAATGTGAAACTGCGATAAAGGAATTGGGTTAATTCCTTTACCAAGTTCAAGCGTGAAGCCTAACTTTCCAGTTTCAAGAATGAACCAATCCTTATACCCCGCGTGACTATCAATTGTTCTCACTGCTCGGTATCCGCTCACTTTCTCAAAATACTCCGCCATCTCTTTCGCTTCCATTGGCTCTTTGTTCATATATCCCCAGTAAAACTCTTCACCTTGGGTATGCAGCGCAATTACACAGTCAAATTGATATCGTTTTGCAACCTGAACCATCGCTTTAGCCTCAGGTTCAGATAAAGGAGCATAGCCAGGGAAATCTCGAAAGTGTGGTGACTTTGGAATTTTACGTTCTCTTTCAATCTCCCAATATGCAGGGAATTGATTATTTAAATCCACCCCTCTAATGTTTGCTTTCCACCCCTGAAAATCATTAACCTCCCTTCCTATATAAGGAATAAACGCTGAGTACGCCTCATGTGCATTAATTCCATCTATAACTAAGTTAACACCGTCTGGATTTACAATTGGTACAATAGACAAAGTAATATTTTCATATAAAAGCTGAGCATCAATTCCAGCAACGCGTTCTCCTCGATAAATGGCTCGTAAATACGTTTCTAGAAATTTCATTAGTGCGTTTGTTGTAATCCACTCGTTCGCATGAAATGAAGCATTTATATGTACAACATGGCTTCCATGACCAATGAGTAGATGTGGAATCTGTTTTCCAAGTACGCTTCTTCCAATACTTTCAATCCTTCCATAAGGGTATTTAGAAATTAATCGATAGAGGTCAGTTATCGTTCGCTCATAGTTATAAGGAATACATTCATTCACAATGGTCATCATATCACGCTCCTCTTTATTATCTATATGTTAAAACTATGATGGAGAATGAACAAAA